>CAYMUK010000001.1:0-40003 GCA_964393655.1 uncultured bacterium
CGGAACGGGTAGAAGGCGTCGCTGGCACAGGCGCCTCCCTGGGCGCGGCCCGCGGACTTGCGCGCGGCGATCTCCCCTGAGTCCACTCGGCTCTGCTGGCCCGCGCCGATTCCCCAGGCCACTCCGTCTTTCACCATGACTATGGCGTTCGAGCCGGTGTAGGCGCAGACGGTCCATGCGAGTTCCATATCTTCAAGTTCAGCTGCGGACGGCTGCCGTTCTGTCACAACCTGCCAGTCGTCACGGCCGACCGACACCGTGTCACGCTCCTGGACGAGGAAGCCGCCATCGACCCGCCGGATGTCCAGCCGGTCCCGGCCCGGCGCCTTGGCCTCCAGCACGCGCATGGCTTTGCGCCGTGCCTGCATCAGCTTCAGCGCGTCCTCCGTGTAACCGGGAGCTATCACCACGTCTGCCTTGGGGTTGGCCATGATCTGGGCGGCCACGGCCTCGTCAACGGTTCGGTTCAGGGCCACGATGCCGCCGAAGGCGCTCCTGGGATCACAGTCGAAGGCCAGGCGGTAGGCATCCGCCAGTTCGCTGTGGACAGCAACTCCACAGGGGTTCGCGTGCTTGACAATCACACAGGCTGGCTGCCCGAACTCATGGACCAGGCGCCAGGCAGCATCGGTGTCAAAGACGTTCAGGTAGCTCAGGCCCGAGCCCTTGTGCTGGGTGACGCCGTCCCACCAGCCACTGCTGCCCTCTTGCCGGTAAAGCGCGGCGGCCTGGTGGGGGTTCTCGCCGTAACGCAGGTCGGCAGCACGTTCCAGGCTCAGGTGCAGGCTCGGGGCGCGCAGACCCTCGTCGCGGTCCAGCCAGCTGACAATGGCCGCGTCGTAGGCCGCGGTGTGGGCGAAGGCCTTGCGGGCCAGTTCACGCCGGAGTTCGCTGGTGTCCCCTGCTGCCAGACCTGCCAGCACCCGCTCGTAATCCGCCGGATCCACAACCACCATGACCCGTTCGAAGGTCTTGGCGGCGGCCCGGATCATCGCGGGTCCGCCGATATCGATGTTCTCAATTGCAATTTCGGGAGTTACTCCGGGTTGGGCCACGGTCTGACGGAACGGGTAGAGGTTCACGACCAGCAGGTCAAACGCCTCGATGCCGTGCTCCCTCAGGGCGGCTTGGTGTTCGGGCGTGTCACGCGCCAGCAGGCCGGCGTGCACGTTCGGATGCAGCGTCTTGACGCGGCCATCCATCATCTCCGGAAAGCCCGTGACGTCCTGGACGGAGTTCACGTTCATGCCGGCATCCTGCAGGGCCTTAAGGGTCCCACCGGTCGAAACCAGTGAGAACCCGGCGGCCTGCAGCCCGGCAGCGAACTCCTTGAGGCCTGTCTTGTCCGACACGCTCAGCAGCGCGCGTGGCATCAGTTACTCCGCTTCAGTGCCGGCGGCGTCCTCGGACGGGGCGTCACCAGCTGGGGCGTCCTCGGCCGGGTCCTCCTCGGCCGGTGTTTCCTCGGCCGCATCCGCCTCCTCTGCCGGTGCCTCGTCCTCAGGGGTGGTGTTCTCATCCTGAGCAGAATCCTCGGCTGCTTCTGTACCTTCATCCGCGGCAGAATCCTCTGCTGGCGCCGTTTCGCTGCTCCCCGCAGACTCGTCCGCCTCGGGAATGCTCACTGTCTCTTCCGGGCTGAAGTCGATGCCCTCAAGCGGGTCAGCGGCGACCTGCAGCATGTTCTCGATCTCCAGATCGGCCTTCACGCTTTCCAGCCACTCCTGCTGGGCCGCCTGACGCTCGGCTGCCGCGACGGCGTCCGCCACCAGGTCGCGCACTTCCTCGAGCGGTCGCACGCGTTCCGGGGTGCGGTCGGCCACCAGAACCACATAGCGGTCGGACGGCACTTCCACCTCAGCCAGCTCATCTGCCAGTGCCTCGTCCGTCAGATCCGTATCCGCAGCGGCTTCCTCGTCGCCGGACACCACCTGGGCAGCTGCCTCGGCTGCGGCTTCCTGCACTTCCCCAGCAAGGTTGGTGTCAACCTCGTCCTCGGCTGCATCCAGCAGGACCTCGTCCTGAGCGGTTTCCTCCTCGGCGGTCGCCGCCGAGGTATCGTCCTCCGCTTCCTCGGTTGCGGGTGCTGCGATGAACAGCACGTCGGAAATCTCCCGGTTGCCTTCATCGATCGGTTCGAACGCATCGGTATTGAACAGGGCGGCATCGATTGCGACCTCGCTCAGGCCGGGGCGCACGATGCCCATGTCAGTGGCAACCACGCCGGCCAGACTGGCTGCGTCCGTGGGGGCCGTTCCGGACAGCACTTCCTCGCGGAAGGCTTCGGCTTCCTCCATGGTGTCGAATTCGAAGCGGACGGTCTGGGCCTCGGCGTTCTGGGTGTAACGCTCCAGATTCTCCTCGTAGTACGCGGCAATCTCGGCTTCCGTGACATCGACGTCGCGAGCCACGTAGTTCAGTGCCTGCTGGGCGATCTGCGACTCGGTACCGAAGAACTGGCCATCCAGCTGGGAGGCGCCCATGTAGGCGGCTGTCTGGTCGATAAGCTGGTCAAGCAGCTGTGGCTTGAGCATCTGGGTGATCAGGAACGACAGGGAGGGATCCAGGAACTGCTGGACCTCGGCGTTGCCGTAGGTGATGCGGGCCAGGTCCGTGGCACGGAGCACTTCGCCGCCCACCAGGGCAACGGGGCGGTTGTCGTAGTTGAATTCGCTGGTGTCGACCATCTCGATGTTCGCCTCTTCCATCAGGCGGTCGAGTTCCTGGGAGACCAGGCCTACCTGGCGTGAGGTGAGGGCATCCTCGCGCACGGTCTCAGCGACTTCCTCGAACGGCCGCGGCTCGGGCGGCAGGTACCGCTCCACCTGGACGAGGTAATAGAGGCCGTTGGCGGTAATTACGCTGGTCAGGCCGGGAGCGCGGAGGTTGAAGGCGGCGCTGGCAACGGCGGTCGGCAGTACGGCGCGGCCTACCGGCTGCGGCTCGCTGCTGCCCGCGGTGGCACCCAGCGCGCCACCACGGTCGGCACGCTCGATGGAGTGCTCGCCGGCCAGTGCGGCGAAGGACTCGCCGGTGAGCACCCGGGTGCGGATCTCGTTGGCAAGTTCCTGGTCCCTGACGGCGATGGCGCGGGCGACGATGCGCTCGTCAGTCCGGTAGTTGTTGCGGAAGGCCTCATAGAAGGTGGCCACCTCTTCGTCACTGACCGACACGTCACCGACAATCTCGGCTTCCCACTTCTGCTGTCTCAGCTGCTCGCGCATGTAGTTGCGGAACGCGGCGTCGTCGAATCCCGAGTTGGCCAGGAGCTGCAGGTAGGCGCTGTCATTGCGGCCGCCGGCCAGGCCCCGCTCCTCGCGGAACGCGTTGACAGCACTGCGGACCTCCGCGTTGCTGACGCGCTGGCTGGCTGCTGCCTGCCTCAGGAGTTCCTGGGTGATTACGGCGTCAAGCGCCAGCAACTGCAGGTCCTGCCCGACCTCGCCTTCGCTCACGGCGTAGTAGATCGGGTTGGCATTGCGGAGCTGGTTGATCTCCAGGTCCGTGATCGGCTCGCCGTTCACGCGCAGGACAACCTCGCCCTGGGCGGTGGTGGCACCGCCGCCGAAGCCCAGATTGGGCGTGAAAGTGATGATCATGCCCAGTACCAGTCCGATGGCGATGAGCCACAGGATCACAGTGTTCGTATGCTTCTTCATTCGCTTGACTTCCTCCCAGAAAGGGTGCTAGTTTTATGAACCGTTTACAGGCGCCCGTAGCTCAGCTGGATAGAGCGTTCGCCTCCGGAGCGAAAGGTCGCAGGTTCGAATCCTGCCGGGCGCACCACCCAACCGATTACAACCGACACAACCCCGGCGCCCCTTGCTTGGCCAGCTGACGGGCGCGTCACCAGCGCAGATTCCCAGCGGCGGATTGTGCCGCCTGAGGGCGCTGCTGCTGGCTTGCGGTCCGTATTCACAAGTGGGAATACTACCACGCCCGCAGCCTAGTCCTGTGACCCGGCCAGGCGCCTGGCCTCCATGGCGAAGAAGGTGTACTCGTCATTGCCAGGCTCCAGTGAGCGCGCGGTTTCATACGCTTCGGCAGCCTGTGCGTAATCGCGCTGGGCGAAGTGGATCTGGCCCAGGTAGCCCCAGGCCGGGGCGAACTGCGGATCCTCCTGCGTGACCGCGGCGAACGCGGCTTCCGCTGCGGCGAAGTTCGCGGCCTGGTAGTGACCGACCCCCTGCAGGAACATCTCGCTCACTTCCGCGCCGAAAGCCAGGCGCTGCTCGGCGAGCCTCAGGAAGTAGCGGGCGCCCTCGTCAGCCGGTGACACCGCCAGCACGCGCTCCCAGTAGTCGGCGGCCAGGGCGTGGCGTTCCAGTTCCTGTGCCACACGTGCACTCCAGCTGAGTGCTTCCAGGTACCCGGGGGCCAGCCGCGCGGCTTCCTCGAACTGCTCCAGCGCCAGCGGCAGGTCGCCTGCAGCGTAGCTGTCCTGGCCGGCATCGAAGCTGGCCACAGCCGGAATTCCCCAGGCCGCCTGCCTCTCCGCCAGTTCAAGGAAGTAGCGGTTCCGGGAATCATCCGGGTCGAGCTCGACTGCCCAGCCCCAGTAGACGGCCGCCAGTTCGGGATCCTCAAGCTCAAGTGCCGTGCGCCCGGCCCAGACGGCAGCCTGAGCAAAGCTCCGGTCGGCCGCGAAGGCTGCTTCGAACTCGGCGAGGGCGGCGGCATGCTGGCCGGCGTCGAACAGTGAACTGCCCCGCGCGAAGGCAAGCGCCGCTTCCGGTCCGTAGGTCTCCACGTTGCTGGCAAGCTGCAGCTGGCTGGGGCTGAGTGAGCTGGTGTCCTGCAGTGACAGCAGCTGTGAGAAGGAAGCGGCCGCCTCCGCGCCTTCACCCTGTTCGAGCTGAATCCGGCCTATCCAGAAGAGCGCTTCGGCGTTGTCCGGCTGGAAGCCGAGGAGGGTCCCGTAGTGACTCAGGGCACCTGCGGCGTCGCCTGCGCTGTAACGGGCGAAGCCGAGCTGCTGCGCCGCTTCCGCGAAAGCCAGGGGCGCCGGATTCGCGCCACTCAGCTCGCTGAAGTTCAGCCAGGCATCATAGGCCCGGGCGTACCAGGAGACCTCACTGTAGATTTCTGCCTGCAGGCGTGCGAGTTCCGCGGACTGCGGTTGCTCCGCGGTCAGCTGCTCAGCCAACAGGATTGCCTGCCGCCAGAGCGCCTGGTCCGGATGGCGCAGCTGACCGGAGTCGCGGGCGGTCTGAACCGCCTGCTCAAGGCGCCCGACTGCCGCATCGCCCTGGGCGAAAGCCAGGCTGAAGCAAACGAGCAGTAGTACCAGGGGACCGAATCGCATGACAGTGGGCATTATAGACGCCTCATCACGCGCGCTCCGGCCCGGAACCTACGTAGGCTGCTCCCCGTGACCATGAAAACGCCACAGGAGTGGTTTAATGGGACCGCATGTTTCAGAGTCTAGGCGACAAACTCCAGAACGTATTCGAAGGCCTGCGCGGCCGCGGCCGGCTGACAGAAGCGGAAGTCAAGGCAGCGCTGCGCGAGGTCCGCGTGGCGCTGCTGGAGGCCGACGTCAACCTGGAAGTCGCGCGTGATTTCACCCAGCGGGTCCAGGAAAAGGCCACCGGGTCGGAGACCCTGCTTTCACTGCGGCCCGACCAGCGTGTCATAGCCATTGTCCAGGAGGAACTGGAAGAGACCCTGGGTGGCAAGACCGTCCAGCCAACCCTGAACTCCGACGGGAACGTCTGGCTGATGATGGGTCTGCAGGGCGCAGGCAAGACCACCACCTCCGGCAAGCTGGCTTACAAGTACAAGGCGCAGGGCCGGCGACCGCTGCTCGTGGCTGCCGACACCCAGCGCCCCGCCGCGCGCGATCAGCTGAAGGTGCTCGGTCGCCAGATCGGTGTACCGGTGCTCGAAGTCGCAGACGGCGAGGAGCCGGAACGCACCAAGGCCAAGATCGACGCCTATCTGAAGGCCGACTTCCGGGACCTGGTGATAGTCGACACCGCCGGTCGCCTGCAGATCGACGAGAACCTGATGGACGAGCTCTCACGCTTGAGCGCGGCGGTGAAACCGACGGAATCGATGCTGGTCATAGACGCGATGACCGGACAGCAATCACTGCCGGTAGCGCAGTCGTTCGACGAGCGCATCGGCGTCAGCGGCCTGATCCTGACCAAGCTGGACGGCGACGCGCGCGGTGGTGCAGCGCTGTCTGCCCGGCACGTGACCGGCAAGCCCATTTTCTTCGCCGGCATGAGCGAGAAGATTGACGGTCTGGAGCCGTTCCATCCTGATCGCATCGCGAGCCGCATCCTGGGAATGGGCGACGTACTCACACTCATCGAGAAGGCGAAGGTCCTGGAGGAGGACGACGAGGAGTCACCGGATCCCAAAAACCTGGCCGACTTCTCGCTGCAGGACATGCTCACGCAGATGCGCCGCATCAAGCGCATGGGCTCGTTCGGAGACATCATCAAGATGATCCCGGGTGCCAGCAAGATGCTGCCTGCCGGCGCGCAGATAGACGAACGCGAGATTGCCCGCGTCGAGGCCATCATCTCCAGCATGACCGAGCGCGAGCGCAAGAAACCGCAACTGCTGAACGCCAGCCGCCGCAAGCGCATCGCGGCAGGGTCGGGCACGCAGGTGCAGGACGTGAATCGCCTGATGAAGAACTACGAGGGCATGAAGAAGATGATGAAGCAGGCTGTCAAGCAGCAGCGCGGGCGTGGCGGCGGCCGCCGGGCACTCGGGTGATTCCGGTGACCTGCAACCCAACCGCTGGCAGCGGGCCCGGGAATGTTGTACAGTTAACGACTTGTGTGCGCCGCGTCAGAGCATGTGGCGGAGCCTTGGAGGATTCAAGCAGATGGTAAAGATTCGCCTCATGCGCATCGGCGCAAAGAAAACCCCTCACTACCGTGTCGTGATCGTTGATTCCCGCAAGAAGCGCTCCAGCGATTACATCGAATCACTGGGTTACTACGATCCGCGCAACACCACGGAAAACCCGCTCAAGATCGACGTCGAGCGTGCCCAGCACTGGCTGAGCCAGGGTGCACAGCCCACCGACACCGCCCTGAAGCTGCTCGAACGTGCCGGTGTTGAAGTCGGACAGGTCGAAGCGAAGAACCGGGACCGTTTCCTCAAGCGCGTTGCGGCCACTGAAAGCGCCACCGCCTGACCCGCTGAAGGAAGGTAGCAGCCTTGTCGCAGGAACTCGTAGCCCTGATTGTCCATAACCTGGTCAGCGACAACGAAGCTGTCGAGGTGGAGACCCAGCATGACGGCCGGGGCGTACGCATCGAGATCCAGTGCGCGAAGGACGATGCGGGACGTGTCATCGGCCGCGGCGGCCGCATCATCAACAGCATAAGGACCCTGGCCCGCGCCGCCTCAGATGGCCGGCAGCGTGTCGAAGTCCAGCTCGTCGAACAGAGCTGACCATTCCAACCGGAACATGACAGCAGAAACTGAGCGCACATTGCAGCTCGGCCGTCTGGGCCGCACCGTCGGACTGGACGGCGGCTTGCTGTTCCATTCTGCAGGCGACGCAGAGGCGGCCCTGTTGGCACCCGGCCGGACGCTCCGCATAGAGGGCCACGGCGAACTCCGCGTCCGGGAGTCCAGGCGGCACAACCGCGGCCTCGTCGTCCATTTCGAGGGTATCCGCCGGATCGAAGTTGCCCGGGACCTCACCAACGCTGCGGTCACCATCCGGGTAGCGGACCTGCCCGCCGGCTTCCAGTCCAGCAACAAGGAATCCCTGCTTCTGAAGCTGCCCGTCGTTCTGGACGGCGAGACCGTCGGCAGGGTCGCAGCCGTCCTGGGAGCCAGCGGCTTCGAGTATCTGCGGCTTGAACCGGGTGGACAGTTGCTGCCGCTTCAGGCGCCCTACGTGCAGGTGCTTGCTGACGAAATCGTACTGCTCGACCCGCCACCGGGCCTGCTCGACGACTGATGAGATACAGCGTCTACACGCTCTTCCCCGCCCTGGTGAACGCCTGGCGTTCCGAGGCTCTCCTCGGCAAGGCACTGGAGCAGGGCTTGATCGACCTGGACGTGCGGGATCTTCGCAAGTTCGCGGAGCCACCGCACTACAAGGTGGACGATTCCCCGTACGGCGGGGGCGCCGGGATGGTCATCCGTGTGGACATGGCAGCACAGGCGATCCGCGAAGCGGCTGCCCTGGAACCGCCGCCCGATGAAGTGATCATGGTCAGCCCCGCGGGTCAGCCACTGGACCAGCCTCTGGTCGAGGAGCTGAGCCGCAAGCGGCACCTGTGCATCCTCTGCGGCCGCTACGAAGGCTTCGATTCCCGGGTCGAGAGTCTTGTCACGCGGGAGGTCTCCATAGGGGACTACGTGCTGATGGGCGGCGAGCTGCCGGCGCTCGTTCTGATCGAGGCCACGTCACGCCTGCTGCCTGGCGTGCTGGGCAAGACCGAGAGCTTCGAGCAGGACTCGTTCGCCACCGGTTTGCTGGACCACCCGGTCTATACAAGGCCGCCCGAATGGGAAGGTCAGGCTGTGCCGGAGGTCCTGCTTTCAGGTCATCACGGCAAGGTGGCCACCTGGAGGCGGGAACAGGCCCTTGCCCGCACACTGGCGCGGCGCAAGGACCTGCTGGAAAAAGCGCAACTTTCAGATGCCGACCGGAAGTTCCTGGCCGGACTCAAGAAGGACGGCTGACTGCCGGTTACGGCAGGCGGTCGATGACCAGCTGGGTGATGTCCAGTCCGTCTTCGGCGTAGACAACCAGGCCGGTGGCGCTGGCCACCTCGTAATCGAAGACCACGGTGTAGCCCTGCTCGGCAGCAACTGCCTTGAGCGCAGTGTCCACGGCGATTATCGCCGGCTCGGCGGCCGCCGCGACTTCATCGCGGTAACGGTTGGCGGTTGACTCCAGGGCGATCTGGCCAGTCTGGAAGGCTTCCTGTTCTTCCGGCGAAATGGTGGCACCGGTGCGGGCCCGCTCCAGGATGGCGTTCAGGCTGGTCTGGATTTCATTGACTTCATCGATGCCGCGCTGCTCCACTTCGCGCGCCGCAGCTCCGGCCGGATGCGCATCGATGGCCTGCTGCGAGTTGATGAAAGCGATGCGCATGCCGGGTGCCTGGGCCTGCAGGTTCAGCGACCCGAGGACGGCGATGGCGACGGTTGCGAGTATCATGTACGTGACTCGTTTCATAGCGTTTGCAAGTCTAGCACCCGCATGATGAGAACTGTCGCGCAGCCGGAAGAACCGGTGCGCCCGGGAGAACAATGGCTGTAGACAACCTGAACCTGGTCATCTGGGGCGCCACAGTGGCCGCCCTGTTCGGAGCCCTGGTGGGCTCCTTCTCGAACGTCGTCATCTGGCGCTTGCCCCGGGGTGAGTCCGTTGTCTGGCCGGGCTCGCACTGCCCGCATTGTGACCGCCGGCTGGGTCCGCTGGAGCTCGTTCCGGTCCTTTCTTGGCTGGGTCAGCGCGCGCGCTGCCGCGGCTGCGGCAAGCCGATCAGCGCCCGTTATCCACTGGTGGAGCTGCTGGTGGCGGGTGGGTTCTTCGCCATCGCCTGGCGCTGGAACTTCCTGGACCACGGATTCACCGCGGTTCCCCTGCTGCTGCTCTTCGCCGTGCTGGTGATTCTGGCGTTCATCGACCTGGATACCATGACCCTGCCTGATGCCCTGACACTCCCGGCGCTTCTCTTCGCGCTGGGCGCCAGTTTTCTGTACGCGGCGGGCAGCGGGTTGCCGCTGCCGTGGGAGGCTTTCAGCGGCGCGATGATCGGTGCCGGCATCCTCACGCTGATAAACCGCCTTGGTGGCCTTGCGCTCAGGCGCTTCGCTGACACGAAGGAGCGGCTCTGGCCCATCGGCTTCGACCAGGTGAACCTGGCGGCCGTGGGCGGACTGCTGTTCGGTTGGCAGGCGGGCGCGCTGGTGGCACTGGCGTCGGTTTTGCTCAATCTGCTGAGCCGCAAGGTGCTGCGTCTGCCGGAGGGGCTGCTCTACCTGCTCTGGCTTCTGGGACTGCTGGTGGCCGTGCCTTATCTGCTGCCGATAAGCCTGCCGGCGGCGCTCTCAGGCACCCTGATCGCCAGCGGCACCCTCGCCATTTCGGGTGCCTTCTGGTGGTGGCTGCATTCCCTGGTGGTCAAGCCGGCTGCGCAGGCAGAGCCGGATCCGGCCGAAGACGAGCCCATCGCCATGGGCTTCGGCGACGCGAAACTGGCGGCGGTGCTGGGAGCGATGCTCGGCTGGCAGTCGTTCCTGGTCGCGCTGCTTGCTGCCATCATTCTGGGGGCTGTGATCGGTGTGCTCGGCAGGCTGCTGGGCGGCGAGCGGCAGATTCCGTTCGGACCCTACCTGGTCGCTGGTGGCATCATCGCGCTGTTCTGGGGGCAGGCGCTCGTCGACTGGTACGGCGCGCTGATCGGCTTCTGATCTGTGCATAAGGTTGCACTGAGTCTGCAATTATGCAGCCGCGATGCTAGACTCTTATTTCCGCCCTGCATAATGCTGCGCGGCATACCGGAGGCATGAAGTAATGACCCATCGAATCGTGGAATCGCTTGCCGGTCGGGATTTCCTGACTCTGGCCGAGCTGAGCGCCCAGGAATTCACCGGCCTGCTCGATTCCTCACTGGCTTTGAAGAACGCCTGGAAGCGATCCGACCGGCCTGCGCCCCTGGCAGGGAGCAGTCTGGCCATGATCTTCGAAAAGCAGTCCCTGCGCACCCGCACCACCTTCGACATCGCCATGTTCCAGCTTGGCGGCCACGCGATCCTGCTGGGGCAGGACAGCATCGGGCTGGGTGTGCGCGAGAGCGTACGTGACATCGCCACCAACCTGAGCCGCTGGACGGTCGGCATCATGGCCCGAACCTACGCCCACGAGACCGTTACCGGCCTGGCCCAGTACGCTTCCGTCCCGGTCATCAACGGCCTGACGGACCTGCAGCACCCCACCCAGATAGTCGCCGACTACCTGACTCTGCTGGAGCGGTTCGGCACCCTGAATGGACTGCGCATCGTCTACGTTGGCGACGGCAACAACGTCGCCAACTCGCACATCGAAGCGGCGGTGCATGCTGGCACCAGCCTGGTGATCGCCTGCCCTGATGGTTTCGACCCCGATGAACGGGTACTCGAAGCCGCCCGGGCCGCAGGTGCCGACGTGAGCCTGGAGCGTGACCCGCGTGCCGCGGTCCGCGGCGCCGACGTGCTTTACACCGACGTGTGGATCTCCATGGGACAGGAGGAGGACGCCGCGCGCCGCAAGGCAGCGTTCCGGGGCTACACCATCACGCCGGAGTGGTTCGCGGACCTCTCGCCACGCGGCGTGTTCATGCACGACCTGCCCGCCCATTACGGCGAGGAGTGCACCGAGGAATGCGTATACCACGAGCGGAGCGTGGTCTTTGACCAGGCCGAGAACCGCCTGCACGCGCACAAGGGCATCCTGTTCAACCACCTGGTACCGGCATGACCCTGAAAGCCGGAATCCTGGGTGCCAGCGGCTACGGTGGCAGCGAGCTGATAAGGAGGCTGGCGCGCCACAGCGGGGTGGAACTCACCGGCTTCGCCTCAAGACAGTTCTTAGGAAAGCCGCTGCACGAAGCCTGGCCGCAACTGGCCGGGCTGCCCTACGGTGAGGCCAGCTTTGCTGACAACGACGAAGTGATTGCCGCCGCCGACGTCCTGTTCTTCGCCACGCCTCACGCAGCTACGGCCCCGCTTGTCGCGCAGGCGGTAGCGCAAGGCAAGCAGGCAATCGACCTCTCGGCGGACTTCAGACTGGACGCGGCCACCTACAGCGAATGGTACGGACTGGAGCACCCGCACAAGGAGCTGCTCGGGCAGGCCCGCTACGGTCTCGTGGAGCTGCACAGGAACGAGCTTCAGGGAGCCGGCATCATCGCCAGCCCCGGCTGCAACGCGACCGCGGCCACCCTGGCACTGGCGCCGCTGGCAGCATCAGGTCACCTGGGCGAGGACGTTTCCGTGACCATCGCGACCGGGATCTCGGGCGCCGGACGCTCGCCAAAGCTTCCCATCCACTTCCCCGAGGCGATGGACTCGGTGGTTCCCTACAGCACCGGGGGCAGGCACCGGCACGTGGGCGAGATCGAGGCGAACCTGGGACGCGTCCGGGCCGCAGCCGAAGGCAGTGGCCTGCTCGCTGGCCGTGAGCTCACGACCCACGGCAAGCAGCAACGTCCGATTCTCACCTTCACGCCGATGCGGGTGCCCATGGTGCGGGGCATCCTGGCAGTGACCACCACCCGCTCTCCACTGGGCATTCCCGGCACCGCGGAGCTGCTGCAGCTGTACCGCGAGTTCTATGCGGGTAACCCACTGCTGCACGTGCAGGACGCGGCGCCGGAGACCAAAGCGGTGGCCGGCAGCGACCGCGCCATCATCAGTGTCGAAGTCGACAGGCGCAGCGGGCTGATCCTGGCCTACGCCGTGCTGGACAACCTGGGGAAAGGTGCGGCCGGTCAGGCGGTTCAGGCCTTCAACGTGGCGAACGGCTTCCCCGAGACAACCGCACTCGAGCTCGAAGGACGCTGGCCGTGAGGCTGCCTCAGGGGTTCCGCACCGCCGGCATCAGCGCCGGACTGAAGCGCTCCGGGAAGCGTGACCTGGGCCTGATCCTGGCAGATGAACCATTGAACTGGGCTTTCGTCAGCACGCGCAACCTGGTGCGTGCCGCCTGCGTCGACCGCAACCGCAGCCTGTTTGCCGCGGGCGGCAAGGTGCAGGCGCTGGTCATCAACTCCGGCAACGCCAACTGCGCCACCGGCGAGCAGGGTGTGCTCGACAACCGCACAATGGCCGAGGCCACCGCCAGGCAGGCCGGACTTGAGGCCGCCCGGGTGCTGACCTCCAGTACCGGCGTGGTGGGCCAGCGGATGCCGATTGATGCCATAACCGCTGCGCTGCCCGAACTGCATGACAGCCTGGGCGACGACAGTGCAGCTTTCGCGGCGGCCATCATGACCACGGACCTTGTGTTCAAGCAGGTGGAGGTGCAGCTGGCCAGTGGCGCCCGCATCGTCGGCGTCGCCAAGGGCTCGGGCATGATCCACCCGAACATGGCCACCATGCTGGCCTACCTGATGACTGACGCGGCTGTGGAGCAGTCCGCACTGCGCAGCATGTGGAGCGACATCGCGGACCGCAGCTTCAATCAGGTGACTGTGGATGGTGACACTTCACCCAACGACATGGCGTTCGTTTTCAGCAGCAACCGGGTTGCAACGGACGAAGGCGAGCTGCGCGAGGGACTGCTGCGGGTGGCCGAAGGGCTGGCCAGGCGCATCGCCCGGGACGGCGAGGGCGCAACCAAGCTGCTGACCGTGCAGGTGCGCTCGGCCGCCAGTGACGAGGACGGCCGGCTGGCCGCACGAACCGTGGCCGGCTCACCCCTCGTGAAATCGGCCGTGCATGGCAACGATCCGAACTGGGGCCGCATCCTGGTGGCACTGGGGCGCTCAGGTGCCAGCTTCGATCCCGCGCGCACGCGCATTGACGTGCAGGGAATCACCGTCTACCACGGCTCACCTCAACCTTTCGACGTTGCCGCCACTTCTGACCTGCTGAAGCAGGAAGACGTGATGATCAACATCGACCTGGAAGCCGGCAGCGGCAGCGGCAACGCCTGGGGTTGCGACCTGACGGCCGAGTACGTGCGCATCAACGCCGATTACACGACCTGAACCGAACACGCCATCCGGACGTGCGCCCGCAACCTGAAGATGGGCGCACGTCCGGATGGCAGCAACCGCCCTAAGCCCTGGCGGCCCGGGGTTTGCGGTTCGAGGTGTGGATAGCCTGGCCGTGTGCCTGCTCGGCGGCCTCCATGAACGCCTCCGAGAGTGTTGGGTGCGCGTGCTGGGTCAGCGCCACGTCCGTCAGGGTGGCACCCATTTCGATGGCCAGCGTCGCTTCGGCCACCAGCTCGCCGGCGTTAGGGCCGACCATGTGGAATCCCAGCAGCAGGTCGGTGTCCTCGTCGGCGATCACCTTCACCAGGCCGCCGTCAACATCCATGGCCATCGCCCGGCCGGAGACGGCCAGCGGGAAGCGGCCAACCCGGACCTTGTGCCCGGCGTCAAGCGCCTCCTGTTCCGTCATGCCGACAGAGGCCAGTTCCGGGTTGGTGTAGATGACCCCAGGAACTATCGTGTCGTAGGCGCTCTTCTGGCCACTGGCATGCTCGGCGGCAACCAGCCCTTCCTTCATCGCCTTGTGGGCCAGGAGCGGCATGCCGGCAACATCGCCGATAGCGTAGATGTTCTGGACGTTGGTAAGCATGTTCTCATTCGTGGTGATGAAACCACGCGCATCCGTCTCGACCCCCGCGGCCTCAAGGTTGAGCCCGCCCGAGTTGGGCCGACGGCCGACGGCCACCAGCAGTTTGTCCACAACGACGGTGGACTGCTCGCCGTCCCTGTCCTCGAGCGTGACCTCGGTGCCGCCCTTGACCTTCTTCTGGCTGACCGACTTCGTGGACGTCAGCAGCTTGATGCCGCGCTTCTTCAGCGCCTTGTGCAGTTCCTTCGAGGCGTCCTCATCCGCCGTGGGCACGATGCGGTCCATCAGTTCCACGACCGTCACTTCGGCCCCGAGTGCGCTGTAGATGTCCGCGAATTCCAGGCCGATGGCGCTGCCGCCGATCGCCAGGAAGCGCTTCGGGATTTCGCTGACAAGCAACGCGCCGGTGGAATCCACCACTGTCTCATTGTCGATGTCGAAGCCGGGAATCGAGACAGGCGCTGAGCCGGTGGCGATGATGAACTTGCCGGCGCTGTAGCTCTTCTCGCCTACCTTGATGCTGTCGTTGCCGGTGAAGGCGGCCTCGCCCTCGAGCAGGGTGACCTTGTTGGCCTTAAGCAGCTGGGTGACGCCGCCGGTCAGCTTGCCGACGACACCCTGCTTCCAGTCCTCCACCTTCTGCAGGTTTATGTCGGGAGTGCCGAAGTCGACGCCGTGACTGCTGAGCGCCTTCGCCTCCAGGATCTGCGTAGCCACGTGCAGGAGCGCTTTGGTGGGGATGCAGCCGACATTCAGGCAGACGCCGCCGACGTCGCCCTTTTCCACCACTGCGGTCTTCAGTCCCAGCTGGGCGGCCCGAATGGCCGCGTGGTAACCACCCGGTCCCGAACCGATCACTATCAGGTCAAAATCCACGTTGACTCCTCCTGTCCATGCCAACAGTCTACTACCGCCCCCGAAGCCCCGAACGCCGCCAGGCGGGCTGCAGGGAATATACTGCAGCTGACATGACGGAGACTGAACAGCAGAGCAATGCGGTGGAGCGCTACAGCCCCGGAAGCATCGAGAAGAAATGGCAGGAGCGCTGGTCGCAGGCCGGCCTGTACGAAGTCGATCTTCATTCGGACAAACCCCCCTACTATTTCCTGACGATGTACCCCTATCCATCCGGCAACCTGCACGCGGGCCACTGGTACGCGGAGGTGCCGGCGGACGCCGCCGCCCGGTTCCAGCGCATGCGCGGCAGGAACGTGCTGTTCCCCATGGGCTTCGACGCCTTCGGCCTGCCGGCCGAGAACGCGGCCATCCGGGCGGCCCGGGCCGGCGAGAGCGTGCACCCTGCCAGCCTGACGTACAGCCAGATCGACCGCATGCGCGAGCAGTTCGGCCAGATGGGCGCGATGTTTGACTGGTCAAAGACGCTGAATACCTGCGACCCCGGCTACTACCGCTGGAACCAGTGGTTCTTCCTCAAGATGCATGAACGGGGCCTTGCCTACCGCAAGGAATCGTTCGTCAACTGGGACCCTGTGGATCAGACCGTGCTCGCCAACGAACAGGTGGTGGACGGCCGCGCCGACCGAAGTGGCGCCCTGGTCGAGCGCAGGCTGATGCCGCAGTGGCACTTCAAGATCACAGACTATGCCGACGAGCTGCTCGACTTCAGCGACCTCGACTGGCCCGAGAACGTCAAGACCCAGCAGGCCAACTGGATCGGCCGCTCCGAGGGTGCCGAAGTCATTTTCAAAAGCGCGCGTGGCGATGAGCTCAAGGTCTTCACCACCCGCCCGGACACGCTCTGGGGCGCCACATTCATGGTGATGGCGCCGGAACATCCGCTGGTTGCCGAACTCACCAGCGCGGAGCAGCGGGACGCCGTCGAAGCCTACGTGAAGGCGGCCAGCCGCAAGTCCGAGGTGGAACGCCAGGCGGACGGCACCAACAAGACCGGCGAATTCCTGGGCGCCTACGCCACGAATCCCGTCAACGGCGAGCAGATTCCCATCTGGATTTCCGATTACGTGCTGCTCGGTTACGGCACCGGTGTGATCATGGCGGTTCCGGCGCACGACCAGCGCGACTTCGACTTCGCCACCAGATTCGGCCTGGAGATCCGGCCGGTGATCCAGCCGGCGGATGCAAACGGAGACACGCCACTCAGCGAGGCCTTCACCGGCGACGGCGTGATGGTCAACTCGGGTGATTTCGACGGCACCCCTGCGGGCCGCGACACGGAAGCCGTGGCGAGGGTCATCGTCTGGCTCCAGGAGCAGGGCCTCGGCAGGGCACGCGTCACCTACCGCCTGCGCGACTGGCTCATCAGCCGCCAGCGCTACTGGGGTACGCCCATCCCCATGCTCTATTGCGACAGCTGCGGCCTTGTGCCGGAGAAGGAAGAGAACCTGCCGGTGCTCCTTCCGGAGGATGTCGAATTCATGCCCACGGGCGAGTCGCCCCTCAAGCACCATCCTGATTTCCAGAACGCCGCCTGCCCCCACTGCGGCGGTCAGGCGCGCCGCGAGACGGACACCATGGACACGTTCATGGACAGCTCCTGGTACTGGTTCCGTTACCTGTCGCCTGACAAAACGGACGGTCCGATCGACAGCGAATTGGCGGCGAAATGGACCCCGGTCGACACTTACACGGGTGGCAGCGAGCATGCGATCCTGCACCTGCTCTACAGCCGCTTCTTCACGAAGGTGATCCGCGACCTGGGCCTGATCGAACACGGTGAGCCCTTCAGGCGCCTGCGCAACCAGGGGATGATCCTGGGTGAGGACAACGAGAAAATGTCCAAGTCGCGCGGCAACGTCGTCGATCCCGATGGCCTGGTTGAAGATTACGGGGCGGACACCGTGCGGGCCTACATGATGTTCCTTGGCCCCTGGGACCAGGGTTCGCCCTGGAACTCACGGGGTATCGAGGGCATCTCGCGTTTCCTCAACCGTGTCTGGAACCTGCTGCACGGCAGGCCGTCAGGGGCGCAGAACGACCTGGCCGCCGCGAAGCGCGAGCTCAGGCGTGCCACGCACCACGCGATCAACGAAGTGACTCAGGACTTCGAGTCTTTCTCGTTCAACACCGCCATCGCCGAACTCATGACCCTGCAGAGCGCCATCAGCCGCGCGCGCACGCCGGACATGCTGGAGCAGCCGGAGTGGCAGGAGGCGGTACGGGCACTGCTGGTCATGCTTGCCCCTATCGCTCCCCACATCACGGAGGAGCTCTGGCACCGTCTGGGGCACGGCACCTCGGTGCACCTGGAGGAATGGCCGGTGCATGACCCTGAAGCGCTTGTCAGCGACACGGTGACCATGGCAGTTCAGGTCGGCGGCAAGGTCCGGGGCCAGATCGAGGTAGCGGCGGATGCGCTCAAGGATGTCGTGCTCGACGCAGCCCGGCAGGAGCCCAATGTGGCGCGGCACCTGGAAGGCAACGAGATAGTCCGTGAGATAGTGGTGCCGGGCCGGTTGGTCAACTTCGTGCTCAGGCCTGCCTGAGCACGTCATCACTGCGGCGAGATCAGCGCTACTTCCAGCAGGATGGACACATCGATAGCCGGCTCGACGGTGAAGGTGCGGCGCAGGCCATTGGGGTCACGTGGCGGCACTTCCACGACCGTGCCAACCAGAACCCCGCGGGGGTAAAGACCGCCTATGGAGCTGGTCTCTATGAGGTCTCCCACCTGGACGGCCTCGGCCTCGATGAAATCAGTGACGCGGACCAGGCCGCCGGGCAGGCCCATGGCTACGCCCTGACCGCCCCTGCCGCGCACGGTGATTCCGATGCGGGACTGCGGGTCCAGCACCGTCCGTACGACCGAGCTGCCCGAGGTTGTCTCCACCACCATGCCTACAAGCCCCTGGGGGACCGTGGCGATCATGTTGGTCATCACGCCGTCACTGCTGCCCTTGCCTATGGTCAGGCGCGAGAGCAACGAGCTGCTGCTGACACCGATGACCGGTGCGGTCAGGGCAACGCCTGGCGACTGGTCAGTCTGGATCTGCAGCACCTCGGTGAGCTGCTGGACGGACAGGCTTAGCTCCCGGGTCCTGCGTTCCAGTTCGAAGATGGTGGCCTCCGCCTCGCTGAGCGCCTCGCGCAGGTTGGTGCGGTCCGCCAGTGCCTGAGAGGCGACCCGCAGGTTGGTGCCCACCCGGTGCAGCAGGTTGTGCGGCAGGGCCACGGCAGCGCTCAGGGCCGCTGGCGGCTGGCCGATGAGGCCGCTCGCTATGAGCGTCAGCAGCCCGAGTGCCAGGAATGTGAACCAGGCGCGCTGCAGACTAGGCAAGGGGCACCTCCAGCTGGCGGAACAGCCGGATGACGGCGGGCAGTGACAACCCGATCACGTTGGTGTGGCAGCCGTCCACCCTCTCCACCAGTGCGCCGCCCAGGCCCTGCAGGCCATAGCCGCCCGCCTTGTCCAGCCCTTCGCCTGTCGCGGCGTAACGTTCGATCTCGGCAGGAGCCAGTTCGCGGAAGGTGACTGTGGTGACCGGCGCTTCCTCGGCCCGGTGGCCGTTCGCCAGCAGAACGTGCCCGGTGACAACCTGGTGCGGCCTGCCCTGGAGTGCCTCCAGGAACATCATGTTCTCAGCAGGGTCGACCGGTTTGCCCAGCAACCGCTGCCCCAGTGCCACCACCGTGTCGGCCGCCAGGACCGGCATTCCGGGGTTCTCCCTGGCCACCGCCTGGGCCTTGGCACCGGCCAGGCGAAGGGCCAGTCGGCTGGGGTCCTCCCCCTGGCCGGCGGACTCGTCCACGTCGGCGGCCACCGCGCGGAAGTTCGCGCCGAGTGCGCTGAGCAGCTGCTGACGGCGCGGAGACGCGCTTGCCAGTATGAAACTTGTGCTTGCGGGGGTCACCTGAACAGTTTACCCGGCGGGTGGTTACAGCCCGGTGAGTCACGGCGATTCCGCGACCAATCGACTAGACTGATGCCATGGACAACAAGCTGCAAACTGGCGACCAGGCACCGGATTTCACGCTGCCTTCAACAAGTGGCGACCAGAGTCTGAGCAAGTACCGCGGGCAGTGGGTGGTGCTGTATTTCTACCCGAAGGACAACACCCCCGGCTGCACGACCCAGGCATGCGACCTGCGTGACAACCTGTCCACGCTGGACGCTGTCGTCCTGGGGGTCTCACCGGATGGAATCGAATCCCACGAGCAGTTCATCAAGGACCATGGGCTCAACTTCCCGCTGGTGAGTGACGAGGATCACAGCCTGGCCGAGCGCTACGGCGCCTGGGGCCAGAAGGTGGTGTTCGGCAACGAGGTGACCGGACTCATCAGGTCGACATTCATAATCGACCCGGAAGGCAAGGTGGCCGCCGCGCTCTACGACGTGCGCCCCAAAGGTCACGCCGAGCGGCTTGCCGCCCAGCTGAAGGAACTGCGCGACGGGTACGCGGCAACTGCGTGAGCGACCCGGCAGCTCCCTACAAGAAACGGGCGGCTGAGGCCGCACTGGAGCAAGTCGAATCCCACATGGTTATCGGCCTGGGCACAGGCAGCACGGCCGCCTTCGTAATAAGCGGTCTGGCCGAGCGGCTTGAGAGCGGCAGCCTGCAGGGCGTCCGCGCCGTGCCCACCTCCGAGAAGACAGCGCAACTGGCGGCCAGCGCCGGCATTCCGCTGACCGGGCTGGAGCCCATGGGCATTGACCTGGCGATTGATGGCTGTGACGAGGTGGACGCGGAACTCAGGGCAATCAAGGGACTCGGCGGGGCACTTACCCGCGAGAAGCTCGTTGCCCGGGAGGCGCGCCGCTTCCTGATAGTCGCGGATGAGTCCAAGTTCGTCGCGCGGCTCGGTGAACGCACCCCCGTGCCCATCGAGGTGCTGGCGTTCGGGCTGAGTGCGACCATGGCGCGGCTTGAAGCCCTTGGCGGCGAGTGCATACTGCGCCTTTCCGCGGATTCGGAACCGGTCCTTACCGATAACGGCAACTTCGTGGTCGACTTCGCGGCCCCGGTCGGCTTCGAGCCTGCCGCACTGGGCCCTGAGCTCAAGGCGGTGACCGGCGTGGTGGAGCATGGCCTGTTCCTGGACCTTGCTTCCGAGGCAATATTCGCGGGACCGGACGGAGAGCGTGTGGTGACGCGCGCATGATCAGGGCCGTTGGCATTGACATGATTGAACTGGTGCGCATAAAGGAAGTGTGGCAGCGTCATCCGAGCCGCTTCCTCTACCGGCATTTCACGGCGGAGGAGATCACTTTCGTCAGGACCCAGTCCGATCCGCTGCCTTCGGTGGCAGCCCGCTTCGCCGCCAAGGAGGCCTTCCAGAAGTGCTGGTTCGAGAACCACAGCTGGCAGGACGTATGGGTGGTGAAATCGGGCGTCAAACCGCACCTGGAGTTCTCGGAGAAAATCCGCAAGCAGATGGAGGCGGAGGGTCTGGTGACACACCTGTCGCTGACACACTCGCGGGACCATGCTGCGGCCGTGGTGATTCTGGAACAGCTTTAGGTCACAAGGTAAATAAAACGAGGAAGAGGCAACCGCCTTCTTGGTGTGCCGCGTCCAGGGGCACGGCGGGTTGCCTCTTCCATTGCCTGTAAAGTTCGGTGGACGGCCTATACCGGCGCGTCAACCCTCAGTTGCTCAGCAGAAACCCTGCGCCACCTCGTCCAGCGCGTCGTCATCCAGGATCACGATGCTGCGGTAACCGGACTCAATCAGCCCGGCCGAGCGGAGTTCCGTAATGATTTTCGATACGCTCTCCCGCGTGCTGGCGGTGCCCTCAGCGATGAGTTCGTGGGTTGCGGCAACCACGCGGTGGCCGTCGTCGTCAGTGCGCGACAGCGGGGTGTCCGCCAGCTGCAGCAGGTAGCGTGCGACGCGCTGACGCAGGTCACCCGTCTGCAGGTGGTACTCGTAGTCCATCAGGCGCTGCATCTGCTGTGACAGCGACTGCGTGATGGCGAACAGGTCCGAGTGATTGATGAGTGCGGGATCGATGGCTTCCACGTTGGTGTTGGTGAGTGCCTCTGCCATCTCATCCCTGCGCAGGGCCGTGAAGGCCTCTTCCCCGAAGAAATCGCCCGGCTCAACGTGACGGACGGTGAGCACGCGGCCCTCCGGCGTCATGCGGGTGATTCTGACAAGACCGTCACGAACGCGGAACACCGACTTGGCGGGATCCCCGTTGTGATAGAGCGTCTGGCGCCGCTGAAAGCGGAGCATCTGACCCGGGATTTCCAGTTCTTCGCCATTAGTGCTGGCGACGTTACGGAAATCAGCTTCCCTGATGATCGTATTCATACCCGTATTCCTCCTTGTTCAGCTGCTCTTGCTGGATCGGAGCGCCCCCCCAATCCGGGTAGTTCTGAGCTGTACTACCTAGTTGCAGAGTATAGGAACTTTTATGTCCGGTTGTCAAGCAGGCTGCTCCATCCGCGTGGTGCACGGCATTATTAGAAGAGTGTTAGAGGGTGTTATGAGCGCAATACCAATCCGTTTCCATCGTCAGGAAGTGCTTGCCGGCCAGAGGCCGCGAATTGCGGCATATAATCGGCAGCCGTGACTGCAAAACGTACAATCTGGACAGACGGCTCCTGTGAAACCATGACGGGTGAGGGCGGTTGGGCCTTCCTGCTCGAAGCAGACGGAACCCGCCGCCGCGTCAGCGGCTTTGAAGCCGGAACCACCAACAACCGAATGGAACTGACGGCGGCGGTCCGCGCGCTTGAGGCGCTGGACGGAGCCAGTGAGGTAAGGATCGTCACAGACAGCCAGTACCTGAAGAACGCCTTCACCAACGGCTGGCTGACGAACTGGCAGCGCAACGGCTGGCGGACGGCCGGCAAGCAGCCGGTCAAGAACCGGGACCTGTGGGAGCGTCTGCTGGAACTGACCGCGCAGCACAAGGTCAGCTGGGGCTGGACGCGGGGTCATTCCGGCCAGACCGAGAACGAACTGGTGGACACGATGGCGCTGCAGGCGCGCAAGACACGCAGCGGCGTGGACGAGATGCTCTAGGTAGCGAGCCCTGACACGCGCGCCAGTAGTGACAGCAGGACTTCATAGCCCTCGTTCAGGGAACCCGGGTCCAGCCATTCGCTGAGCCGGTGCGCGTCGCCGCCCCGGTAAACACCGAAGCAGATTGACGGCAGGCCGACGGCCAGCGAGGCGTTGGCATCGGTCGAGCCAGCCGCGGTCTGCGGCTCCACACCATGCTCCAGGAGCGCGTCGCGTGCCACCCTGACCAGGCTGGTGTTGTCGACGAACGCTGCTGGCCGGTCCCCCACCTTCTCGGTCTCCAGGGTCACCCGGTGCCCAGCCGCCGCCTCCTTCACCAGGTCCAGGGCCGAACGTTCCAGCCGGTCCAGCGTGGCGGCATCAACACTGCGCAAATCGAGGTCGAAGCTCGCGCGCTGCGCGATGGCGTTGATACTGGTGCCGCCCTGTACCGTGCCGAGATTGAAACTGGAACGGGGGTCGGCGGGCACTTCCAGCCGGTTCAGGCTGCTCATGGCATCCGCCATGGCGTGGATGGCGCTGGGAGTCGGGTAGTCGCCCCAGGAGTGGCCTCCCTTGGCCTGGAAGCGGAACTCGAACCGCTTCGAGCCCACCGCACGGTCCACGATGCTGCCCAGGTGGCCGTCCACCGCAATCACGAAATCGAACTCGCCCTCATGATCCGCAAGCAGGCGGCGCATGCCGCGCAGGTCGCCCCTGCCCTCCTCGCCCACGGGTGCCGCCAGGGTGAGGCGTGGCAAGGGGCTGCCGATGTGCTTGAGCTGCTGGGCCAGGTAGGTGAGTACCGCCAGGCTGCTGCTGTTGTCACCGATTCCCGGTGCGAGCCAGCGGCCGCCCGCGCGCTGCACGGTCACGTCGGTCCCTTCCGGGAACACGGTGTCCGAATGCGCGGCCAGCAGGACCCGCGGCCCGCTGCCGCCTGTCGTGCGGGCGATGACGTTGTCGAGTTCATCGAGCTGCACGTCCAGACCGGCCTCGCGCCAGAGATCCGCCACGAAAGCGGCGCGCGCACCCTCGTGGAAGGTCGGTGCGGGCACCTCGCAGATCAGGTGAAGCAGTTCGGCTATGGGACCGTGACTGTTCCAGCCTGTTTGCCGCTCAGGCACGGTCAGTTCCCGTCCTGGAGGCTGGCGATGCCCTCGCGCAGCGCATAGAGCGCGGCCTGCGTCCGGTTGTTCAGCCGCAGTTTGGAGAAAATCTCCGAAAGCCGGTTGCGCACCGTCTTCTCGCTGATCTCCAGTGCCCCCGCGATCTGCTGGTTTGAGTGACCCTGCGCCAGCAGCCGCAGGATGTCCGCCTCACGCTCACTCAGCTCGCTCAGACGGTGCTCGGGGTCTGCCGGTATCTCTCCCGACTTGCGGAACTCGTTCAGGATCTCAGCGGCCATGCCAGCGTTCAGCAGGGCTTCGCCGTCGGCGACGCGCCTGATTGAGTCGATTAGGTCATTCGCGTCTGAGTCCTTCAGCAGGTAACCCCTGGCTCCCACCTTGATCGCCTCGAACACGTAACGGTCCTGCCGGTACATCGTCAGGATTATCACCTTGGCTTCGGGATACTCGGCGAGAATCGCCTTGGTGGCTGCCACACCGTCGAGTTCCGGCATCTGGATGTCCATCAGTATCACGTCAGGCCGGGTCTCCAGCGCATGGCGAACGGCCTCGCGTCCGGTGGAGGCTTCACCGATGATCCGGAAGTCGTCCTCCGTCTCCAGGATGCTCCTGACACCCTGACGGAACATCGCGTGGTCGTCGCACAACAACAGTCGGGTCATGCGCCAATGCTACAGCATGGGGCCGTGTTACTGTTGAGCGCAGCGCGGGCACGCCCGCTCACGGAGGAACCTGAATGGCTCATGCCAAGAGCAGCCTGGCAGAAACGACAGTAAGGCTGGGGTTGGGAATTCCCGCATACAGCACAAGTGGCTCAGGCCCAAGACACGACCAGATTTTCTCGGCTGAAGTGAAGGTTGGTGAGGAAGTTATGGGCCGGGGCATAGCGAAGACGAAGCGCGAAGCGGAGCGGCTGGCGGCCGAGGAAGCGCTTAACGCCCTGGAGGACCGGGAACAGCAGGCCCAGCTCGATGAAGAGCCGCCGTTTGAAGGACCGTGGCCCATTTTCGGGCAGGTCCTGAGTCAGGTCATCGCAGTGGCCGAGAGCCGGGTGTCACCGCGGCTGAGCGGCGAGGAAGCCCGCACCGCAATCCGCGATTTCAGCCTGTCACTGTACAAGGACATTCTGGGCAACCTGGGCGAAGTTGTTGATGACGACGATGACGATGAGGACGACGACTGACGGACTCCTGATCAGGCGGCCTGTTTAGCCCAGCGCTCAATCCTGGCAAGCTCGTCCGTGGCTTTCTCGCGCACCAGCATCTCCCGCATCGATTCCGGCACGTCCACCCCTTCGAAGCCCACTGCCATGATGATGTCCACCATCTTCACGGCGAAGGCGCGCAGTGGCGTCTCGAACGTCGCAGCTTCCCTGTCAGCCTCGGTGGCTGGCGCGAACTGGAGCAGTTCGTTCTCAAGCCCGTGCCGGGCGGCAGGATTCACGGTTACCAGTACGTTGCCGAATTCGGTCACGACAATGTACTTCTCACTCACTTGCTTCGTCCAGGAACTGCTGCAGCATCTCCGGGTTCACCGTGATTGGTGCCCGCCGGCGCCGCACGGCACCGTACTCCAGCAGCCGTGCCAGGCAGTGGCTGACGGTCTCTCGGGTCGCGCCAATCATCTTGGCCAGGTCCTGCTGCGTCAGGTTCAGGTCTATGACCGTTCCCCGCTCGCCGACCGTGCCGAAGTCGTTTGCCAGGCGAAGCAGCAGGTTGGCCAGGCGCCCGGGGGCGTCAAACGCACCCACTTCCGCCTGCCACTGCTGAGCCTGCCACAGCCTGGTTGACATTATCTGCAGGAATTTCATGGCGATGCGGGGCTGCTGGCTCAGGAGCCGCTGGAAGTCCGACTCCGGCATCACGATCAGTTTGGTGTCAACCACGGCTTCCGCCTGGTTGGGCCGCCGTTCCGACGGCAGCAAGAGCAGTTCGCCGAACACGTCGTACTGGCCCAGAAGGCCCAGGATCATCTCTTTGCCGTTCGGAAAATACATGGAAATCTTGACCATGCCCTCGCGCACGAAATACAGCGCATCAGCCGGATCCTCCATGTGGAAGATGATCTCGCCAGCCTTGAACTGCTTGTAGGGAGTTATGGCCGCCAGCTGTTCTAGTTCCTCGGCGGACAGGTCCTCGAAGAGCTGGGTGTTCTTGAGGTGCCAGACGAGGCTTGGATATTCTTGCATTGGAGCTCAGCTTACAACATCAGGCGGAGTGCCCTCCTCCAGTTCCAGCAGAATCTCCCCGCCGTCCTCCGCCAGAGTGCCGAATGCACCCCAGTCGTCCACACTCGTCTCCTCCTTGTACATCCGCTGGCCCAGCAGGTACGAGGCCCTGGAGATCATGTAGCCGGACAGCGGCGCTGTCAGGAAGAAGAACGCGAATATCAGCAGGACGCGCTCACTTGCACCCACCGGCTGGAACGCCAGTGCCGCGCCACCGAATATCCCGAGACCACCAAGCGCGACGAGCTTGGTGCTGGCGTGCAGCCGTGTGTACACATCCGGGAAGCGCAGCACCCCAATGGCGGAGACAAGGATGAAGAAACAGCCGAACAGGATCAGCAACTCGGCCCAGATGTTCCCCTCAAGGCTCACCACGTCCGGGAAGGCGGTGACAACCTCCTCCTGGGCCGCGACCAGCGTGCTGAACGCCAGCAGTGCGGTGACGCGCAGCCACCTCATCGCTTCATGCCCCGCGACATGATGTAGCGCGTCAGCGCCACCGTGCTCATGAAGCCCAGAATCGACACGATGAGTGCGGCGTCCAGGAACGCCAGGAAGCCGGTGCGCATGGCGAGCAGCACAATGAGCACGGCCATGCTGACTCCAAGGAAATCCAGGGCGGCGATCCGGTCACCGAGCGTGGGTCCCCTGGCAATCCGGTAGCAGGCCAGGAACAGCGCCACGATAATGCAGGCGAAAGCGATGTCAACGACCATCGGACAGGTCCCTTTCCAGGCTCATTCCATGAACCCCAGGATCAGTGATTCGATGTGGAGGATACTGCGGCGGTGCGTCTCCGGATCCCGCTGGTTGACGGCGTGACAGTACATGAAGCGCCGGTCCGAGGAGATGGCCATGGGCACGGTTCCCGGGATGAGCGAGATGGTCAGCCCCAGCAGTGCGATCGCCGCATTCGACTTGACGGTGAGTGGCACCTGCACGATTTGCGGGTGGAATTTCGGGCGCGGTGAGAGAGCCAGCCGCACGTTCACGAAACCGGAGACGACCATCTCCCTCAGGAACGTGAGCAGGTAGCGCAGGAAGCCCCTGAGCCGCTGCGGCAGGCCGCGCTTCACGTTGCGCTCCATGACCGAGAGCATCAGCAGGCCCAGCACGGTGCCGAACAGGATGTTGCCCCAGCTGAGCGCACCGTTAAGGAAGCTCCACAGCAGCGCGACCGCGCCGATCGCAATGATC
The DNA here is from genome assembly GCA_964393655.1 of uncultured bacterium. Lineage (GTDB taxonomy): Bacteria > Deinococcota > Deinococci > Deinococcales > Trueperaceae > CALDPK01. The sequence continues at coordinate 26,766 of CAYMUK010000001.1, forward strand.
TCCCCCATCACTCGCCTCCCAGTGTCGGATTTCCATCCGGGAACACCGCGCGCATATAGCCTTCGTTGCCGCCGGTCAGTTGCCCGGCCACATCGCCCGCCACCGCGAACACCTGGCCACTCACGAACGGCAGCGCTGCAACGAGCAGGACGGCCACCACAGTGATGGCCACCATCGGGCCGGGCAGCTCGGCCTTGCGCAGCCGTCCCGGATCACCCCAGAAGTAGCCGGTCCAGATCTGAACGCCCGCGTACAGCAGGATTATGCCCGACAGGATCACGGCTGTTGCCGCCGCTGTCCCCAGCCAGCCGTTCTGTGAGAAGAGTGCCCCGGCCACAGCGAACTTGCCGATGAAGCCGCTGGTGGGCGGCCAGCCGGCCGTGGCCATCATCACGATGAAGAAGCCCACACCCAGCCAGGGATAGAGCGCCAGGTGGCCCTCCTTGAGCGTGTTCGGACCGGAGAGTCGTTCTGCCAGCGCGGCAATCAGGAACAGCGCGAACACCACGAGCACCGAATTGATCAGGTAGTAGATGGACGCGGTGAGGCCGGCCTCTGTGCGCGACATGGCGGCGATCACCACCACCGCGATACTGGCGACGTTGACGAACGACATAATGTGCCGCCACCGGTGGCGCGCCACTGCCCCCAGGGCGCCTGCAAGCAGGGTGAGTGCCGCCAGGCCCATTATCAGCTGCTGCGCCAGGATTTCCTCGGGGAACATCAGCGTGAACAGCCGGATGAGCGCGTAGGCCCCGACCTTCGTGAGCATCGCCGCGAAGAAGGCGCTGGCGGCGGACATCGGCACCGGGTAACTGTTAGGCAGCCAGAAGCCGAACGGGAAGATGGCACTCTTGGTGGCGAAGACCAGGGCCAGCATCATCGCCAGTGCCGTGATGCGGGCGTCCGGCCCGTGAAGCGCGACGCGCTGCGCGATGTCGGCCATGTTCAGCGTTCCGAAGAGCCCGTACGCCATGCCGGCCGCGCCGACAAGCAGGGTCGAGGACACCAGGTTGATGACCACGTACTTGAGGCCCTCGCGGAGCTGCGGCAGTTCGCCGCCCAGCAGCAGCAGGCCGTATGACGAGATGAGCATGACCTCGAAGGCCACGAACAGGTTGAAGACGTCTCCCGTCACGAATGACAGGTTCACGCCCATGAACAGGAACTGGAACAGTGCCTGGGCACCGAAGAGTTCCCTGGCACGGTTCAGCAGGCTGCCGTAGCCCCGCCGGGGGCCGGCGTGCAGGCTGGCATCCACGAAGAACACCGTGAGCAGGCCGGCTGTGCTGGAAAGCAGCAGGAGAATGGCACTCAGCCCGTCTGCCACAAGGGTGATGCCGAACGGAGCCTCCCAGCCGGCCATCTGCAGCGCCACGGGTCCGGAGCCGAACACCTGGACTGCCAGGATTATGTTCGCAGCCAGAGTTGCCAGGGAGATGGCGACGGCGACCAAGAAGCGAGGCCTGGGCTTGCGCAGCAGCATGAGCAGCGCGCCACCGAACAGGGGCAGTAGCACCGGCAGGAGCAGCAGGCTCATTCGGCGCTCCAGTCGATGTTCTCGGGCCTGAGCATCCGGCCGCGTTCCTCGGCCTCGATCTCGCGGTCGGAAAGGTCACCGGGTGAACCAGCCTCTGGCGAGACGGAGGGCTGCTCGGGATCCGCGTACTCGAGGGGCGGCAGCACCGGATCGGGCCGTTCCGCCATCTCCTGCACATTGTCGGTATGCGTCGCCTGGTACGCCTTGAGGGCGACGACCAGGAGCAGGGCGGTGGTGCCGAAACCGATGACGATTGCGGTCAGGATGAGGGCCTGGGGCACCGGGTCGTTGTGGGGGCCGGGCAGGTTCAGCAGCGGCGGGCTGAACTGGGCGAAGCCGCTGCCGGCGAACAGGATGCTCAGGTTGATGCCGTAGGAAATCAGGCTGACGCCCACGATCATCCTGATCAGTGCGCGCGCCAGCAGCATGTAAACGCCGGCACCGACCAGCAGGCCGATGAGGAGGGGAATCACATATTCCATCTCAGTCTTCCTCCCCTTCGCGCACCCGGTCGGCATCCTCATCCGCCAGGTCGCTGCCGGATTCCTGGTCAAGCCCGAGGCGTGCCAGCTCGCTGTCGTCAGCCAGCAGGTCGATGATCGTGATGGTGGTGCCGATGACGACCATGAAGACGCCCGCGTCGAACGCCATGGCAGTGGCAAGTTCCACCGGCCCGAACAGCGGCAGGTCGACGTAGCCGTGCCAGCCCTTCAGGAACGGTTGCCCGAACAGCATCGGCACGACGCCTGTCGCCAAGGCAATCAGCAGTCCGAGCGGCATCAGCACCCGCGGCCTGACCAGCAGCAGCCCGCGCTGTGCCGCCATGCGCGTCAGCAGCGCAGCCACGGCCACGATCAGGCCGGCGATGAAGCCACCACCAGGGGCGTTGTGGCCCCGCAGGAAGAAGTGCACGCCAAGCGCCACCAGCGCGAAGACGATGGGCGTGGACAGCGTCCGGAAGAAAATCTCCGCCTGGTTCACTGGTTCTCCTCTTCCAGGCTCTTGGTCTCGGGGGTGCCGGGTGGTTTGGCCCGCAGGCGTAGCAGTGCGTAGATGGCCACTGCCACCACGGTCAGCACCGTAACTTCACCCAGGGTGTCGAAGCCACGGAAGTCAACGAGCATGACGTTCACGACGTTGTCTCCGCCCGCCAGGCTCTTGCTGAAGGTCAGGTAGAAATCCATCAGGCGGTCGCCGATTGGCGTCTGCACGGCCAGGAGCAGCAGCGTGACCGACAGGCCCACGCCGATGCCCAGGGCAGCGTCGATGCCTGCCACAAGGGCCGGGCGACTGTAGCGCTTGAGCCTGGGCAGGAAGCGGAAGCCCGACAGGAACAGGATTATGGTGACCGTCTCGATGAGCAGCTGGGTCAGCGCCAGGTCCGGCGCGCGGAACAGCACGTAGATGAGCGTCGTTCCCAGTCCGATCATGCTCATGAACACCAGGATTGTTATTCGCGACCTGGCCGAGACCATGCCGAAAGCTCCGACCGCGCTCAGGACCAGCGCGACGATCAACGCGGGTGAGACGGCAGTGATCTCTGCCGGCAGGTAGCTGAAGCCAAGGCTCAGGCCGATCAGCGCTGCGGGGATGAGAATCAGTCTCAGGTGGGTCGCGAAACTGGCGCCCTGGGTGCTGCGCGTGAACCGTTCCGCCAGTTCCACCAGTCCGCGGACCAGCCCGTAATACACGGTGTTGGCGTTCCAGCGTGGGGTGACAAGGCTCTGGAAGCGTCTCAGCGGTTCGCTGAACGCGAACAGGAGACTGCCGCCGACCCAGCCGCCGATGCTCAGGTACAACGCTGGCGTCCAGCCGTGCCAGAGAGTCAGTGCCACCAGTTCGTAGCCGAAATAGGGTTGCGCCAGCCTGGTGAAGAACGAGGCGATGGTGTTCTCCCAGGGAAGGACACCGAAGGCCACGACGGCTAGGGCCAGCGGCAGGATCGGCAGCAGCAGGGATGGTTTGGGCGACCGGAACTCCTCGCGGTTCGGCAGGCGCAGCGGGCCGAAGAAGACCCGGGCGAAGCGGCAGGTGTAGGCGAACGTGAAGGCGCTGCCCACAACAGCGATGGCCAGGGCCACGTTGCCCTGTTCCAGCATGTTGCCGATGAACAGTTCCTTGCTGATGAAGCCGCCCATCGGCGGCACTCCAGCCATCGAGATGCCCGCGACGATGGCCATGACCGCGGTCAGCGGCAGGATGCGGCCCAGCCCGGAGAGGATGCGGACGTCACGCGATCCCGTCTGGTGATCGATGACACCCACGACCATGAACAGCGCGGCCTTGAACACGGCATGGTTGATCAGGTGAACAGTCGCTGAGAAGGTGTCACCCGCGCCGAGCAGCGCAGTCAGCAGACCCAGCTGCGAGACTGTGGAGTAGGCGAGGAGGGCTTTCAGGTCCGACTGCCGCATCGCCAGCCAGCCGCCGAAGAGCATGGTGGCCAGGCCCACGTACATGGTCACTTCGCCGAACGTGGTGCCCGCCAGGACCGGATTGAACTTGGCCATGATGATGATGCCGGCCTTGACCATCGTGGCGCTGTGGAGGTACGCGGACACGGGCGTCGGCGCCTCCATCGCGGTGGGCAGCCACAGGTGGAACGGCAGTTGCGCCGACTTGGTGAAGGCCGCCAGCAGCAGCAGACTGGCTATCCACGGGAAGTTGTCACTGGCCAGGAGCTGAGCGTAATCGATCTCCGACATGGTCCAGGTGCCGGCGGTCAGGCCGGTGAGGATCATGGCTGCCATGAGCGCCATGCCACCGAAAGCGGTTACCAGCAGGGCCTTGAGCGCCCCATCCTGGGAAGCCTTGCGGCTGTCCCAGAAGCCGATCAGCAGGAAGGAGCAGATCGAGGTGACTTCCCAGAACGCGAACAGTGCGATCAGGTTGTCAGTGAGCACCAGGCCGAGCATCGCTCCGCCGAACAGCAGCAGGTAGCTGTAGAAGCGGCCGGCGCGTTCCCCCTTGCCCAGGTAACTGGCGGCGTAGAACATGACCAGGAAGCCGATTCCGGCGACAATGATCGCGAACAGTATGGCGAAACCGTCGAGGGCGAAGGCCAGGTCCAGCCCAAGCCCGGGAACCCAGCCAAAGCTGCCCCGGACCGGATCGCCGGCAATGGCCTGCGGCGCGAAACTGACGAGCAGCAGCGCAGGCAGGAAAGCGAAGGCGAGGATGCGACCGGCGGCGGCCCCCATGGCGATTCCCAGGTAGATGGCGGGAATCGCCAGCACGAAGGGCAGTGCCACCGCCAGGGGCAGCAACCAGTCCGCAACATTCATGCGGGCCAGCCAGCCGGATTCACGGCGCCGTGCTCCGGGCCTGTATCAGGGCAATGAGTTCCAGGTAGCTGTCCAGCCGGTTCCAGCCGGCGACCTGGAATCCGTCCACGAACACGCTGGGGGTGCCGTTCAGACCGAGCTGCTGCACCGCGTGGTCGGCCGAGTCCATTATGTATGCCAGGTGCTCGCGCTCTGAAAGGCACTCCGCGACGCCGTCTGTGTTGAGCTCCAGTTCCTCTGCCAGGGAGATGAAGTATGGTCCCGTTTCAGGCAGCTGCTGCCAGGCCTGCATGCGTTCGAACACGTGTTCGCTGTACACCCAGAAGCTGCCGGGTTCGTTCGCGGCGACCACGCACTCAGTCGCCTCGGCGGCCGGGACGGCGTTCGCGTGAATGGTGACCAGCGGCAGATGGTGGAACTCGAGCCTGATACCCTCGTCCTCTTCCAGCAGTTCCGAAAGCTGCGGCAACACCGTCAGCGCGAAGGTGCTGCAGTGCGGGCACTGCAGGTCGGCGAATTCGCGGATTACCACCCGGGCGGAGTCGGCGTCTGCGCCCAGGGCGTGCCGGGCGGGCGGGAAGAGCGCGGGATCCAGCTCACGCAGCCCGAAGCTCCAGCTGATGAGCGTGGCACCTGCGTCATCCTGCTCAAGGTCCAGCTCCAGCAGGTAACTGCCTTCGACCGGCACAACCGCAGCTTCTGCCTGGATGAGTCCTTCAAGGTTGGCTTCCAGGAAGCCGGCGACGGGCCCGGAGATCTGTTCCCGGAACCCGGTGGCGAAACCGACGGCTTCGCCCAGCAGTTCGAAGTTCTGGCCGCCTGCGGTGAATTCCCCGCCGAGCGAAAAGAGCAGGTCGTCGTAGATGACAGTGTCCAGGCTGAACTCCTCAGCCGACAGCAAACCCGCCTCGTCCATCGCGTCAATGGTCGCCTGCGCGGGCAGACCGATTCGGGCGAAGCTGATGGCGCTGAGCAGCAGCAGCAGGGTGACTGCGGGGATTCTCATTGGTTTTCCTCTCCAGTCGCCGCGTCGAAGCCGTACAGCCTGCCGTATTTGTCCTGCAGGTAGGCGACGTAGGGGGCGGCGTCAAGGCTGCGGCCGGTGGCTTCCAGCAGCAGTTCGCCCGGCTCCAGGCTGCTGCCGTGGCGATGCACTTTGTCACGCAGCCAGGTGAAGAGCTGGCTGAAGTCACCGGTTCGAACCTGTTCATCAAGTCCCGGGTTGCTTCTGCGGTGCGCGTCGAGCAGTTGCACGCTCATGAGGTTGCCCAGCGTGTAAGTCGGGAAGTAGCCAAGCAGGCCGATTGACCAGTGGACATCCTGCAGGCAGCCCTCGGTATCGCTGCCCGGCGTGATGCCCAGGTAGTCACGGTAGAGGCCGTTCCATGCCTCCGGGAGGTCGGCTGGCGCCAAGCTGCCCTCCAGCAGGGCCAGTTCCAGCTCGAAGCGGATCATGATGTGCAGATTGTAGGTGACCTCGTCCGCTTCCACCCGGATCAGGCTTGGCGTGACGACGTTGACGGCCCGGTGGAGCTCCTGGTGGCTCGCGCCCGCCAGCGTGTCGGCGAACAGCTCGCTGAAACGGGGCCACGCGAACTCCCAGAACTCTGCGGACCGGCCAATCAGGTTCTCCCAGAGCCTGCTCTGACTCTCGTGAACTGCCAGGCTGGCGGCTCCCCCCAGAGCGCTGCGGGAGAATTCGTCCGCGATTCCCTGTTCGTAGATGCCGTGTCCAGCCTCATGGAGAATCCCGAAGATGGCGGTGGAGATGAAGTTCCGGTCATAACGCGTGGTGATGCGCACATCCCGGTTGCCGATGCTGGTGGCGAACGGATGGACCGCCCGGTCGAGCCGGCCGCGACTGAAGTCAAAGCCGAACCTGCCCGCGATCTCGCGCCCGAACTGCTCCTGGCCAGCCTCCGGCCAGTCTCGGTGCAGCAGGGAGGAATCCGGCTCAACGCCGCTGTTCCTGATGCGCGCAAGCAAGTCCCTGGTCGCGTCACGCAGCGGGCCGAACACTGCCTTGATACCGGCCGTCGTCGAGCCGGGTTCGTATTCATCGTGGAGCGCGTCGTAGGGATGATCGGAATAGCCCAGGTGCCCGGCCTTCCTTTTCAGCAGCTCCATGGATTTTTCAAGGGCCGGCAGGAACAGGGCGAAGTCATTGTTCTGCCGTGCCTGCACCCAGAGTTGCTGTCCTTCCGCCTCGTTCCGGCTCAGGTCCTCGACCAGCCTGGCTGGCAGCTTCGTCCAGCGGTCGTACAGGCGCCTGGACTTGCGCACCTCGGCTGCCTCCCGGGCCGTGAGCCGGTCCACATTGTCCTCGAGCCGCCTGAGCAGCCCGTCGTTTTGCGGATCGGTGAGTTTCTCGTGGTAGAGGCCCGCAAGTGAGGCGGCTTGCTGTGCGCGGTGCTGGTTGGCAGCAGCCGGCATCATGGTCTGCTGGTCCCAGGAAAGCAGCGAACTGGCCTGGCTCAGGTCAGCAACCAGTCCGAAGCGTTCGCGGAATTCGTGCAGGTATTGCCGTAAGTCGTCAGCTGAAAGCATGTCAGGTAACTCTCCTGCGGGCAATTGTAACGTGCCCTGCACGCGGTTCCGTACCGCAGGAAGCAGGTTGTGGGCGCTTTGTGCCCTAGAGCTGCACCGGCGCCGCGGGATAGGAACCCAGGAACTTGAGCATCGCGGCCCGTCTCATGATCCCGGTCAGTGCTGCCGCCACGTTGCTGTCACCGATATCGCCCTCGATATCGACGTAGAACAGGTAGCTCCAGGGCTTGTCACGCCTTGGCCGGCTTTCCAGCTTGGTCATGTTCACCCCGTTCTCCGGGAACAGCTTCAGGCACTCCACCAGCTCGCCGGGTTTGTGCTTGGTGGCGATGATCAGGCTGGACTTGCGGGGAACGGCGGACGGCTGCGACTCCTCGTGACCCATGACGAAGAAGCGCGTCAGGTTGAAATCCAGATCCTCGATATCCGGCACCAGCACCTGCAGGCCGTAGTGCTCCGCGGCCTGCACGCTGGCGATTGCGGCCTTGCCTTCGCCGCCATTCTCGGAAAGCAGCTTGGCTGCGCCCGCCGTGTCGAAATCGACAACCGCCTCCATGTTGTGCTTCGCCAGGAAACCTGCACACTGCTCCAGCGCCTGCGGGTGGGAATAGACCCGTCTGATCTCCTCGAGTTTGACGCCCGGTTTGGCCAGCAGGTTGTGCCGCACCCGCACTATCTGTTCGGCCACCACATGCAGCACCGAATCGCGCAGAAGGTCATAGGTCTGGTTGATGGACCCCGCGAGGCTGTTCTCTACCGGCAGGCACACGTGCGTGAAGTCCCCGGCCGCCGCCGCCATGAAGGCCTCCCTGAAAGTGGGAAAGCCGACCGTCTCTGCTTCCGGTGCGAACTTCAGGGCGGCGCTCTCACTGAATGCCCCCGGTACTCCCTGATAGGCGACGCGTGGCGTGGATCCGTTGCTCATAAGCAAGGAGTCTAGCACCGCCGCCGTGCATCACGGGGTGGTGCGCGGGGCCGCGGCGGCCGGCTCGCGGGCTCTAGGCAATCCGCCATTGCCCGCAGTCCCCCGCCACCCGCATACTCGGGTCAAGCGAGCTGTTGGCCAACCTTTCGCCGGTCCATTCCAAGGAGGTAGTCATGAAGAAGATCAGGTTCATCCTTGCAGCCGTACTCGTCGTGGCCCAGTTGCCTTTCACGGCGTCAGCCCTGCCGGCAGCCAGCAGCGGACCCACCCTGCTGTCGCAGGAAGTCCTGAACTCGGTGACAGGCGGTGCCTGCACCTCCTGCCACACCACTCCCGCGCCTGAACCGGAGGAACCGCGCCACCCGTCCCGCATCGGCAATCCCTACTGGGAGCACACGCGGACGCAGCAGGTCGGCTACAGCGATCCCGGTGGCCACCTCGCCTTCCAGTACCTGAACAACACGAACTCGTCAGTGGACAAGAGTTTCACCGCCACCATCACCGATGCCTTCAACTGGAGCGTGGGCGGCGGGGTCCCCGGCAGTGTAATCACCGCCAGCCTGGGCAGAAGCTACAGCAACACCACGAGCACCACCTTCAACGTCCGGATTCCGCGCCGGACCAATTACAAGCACTACATAAGTCATCCGACGACGCGATTCCACTACACATTCACGCGCTACCAGGACTGGAGTGACGGCTCCAGGCAGGCGCTCACAAGTGGGGTGGTGCCGGGCTCGCGGGTATCCGTCAAGGCCCACGTGATGACCAGTCCGCTTTGATTCACATACCCGCCGAGGGGATACGTCCTGGCTGCCGCCTCAGGAGGCGGCAGCCGCTACCAAAAGGAGCAGCATCATGAAAACCCCGTTCACTGCCCTTGCCTGCCTGCTGGTCATCTTCACTGCCTCGTCGGGTGCCCGGGAGCTGCCCGTGACTCCGGCGTGGGAGCTGATCGCCGCAGAGTCCGGGCTGCCGGCCACGGTGGAGATCCGGTTGCCGGAAACCACGCCTATCCATTCACTCGACCGGGTGGAGATCCCGGGCGCGGATATCAGGGACATGATTGTCCTGACCGAGGACCAGGCCATCCGGGTGCGCCTGAATGACACAGACGGCGAACCGGTGTTCATCGATTCCCTCATCCTGCATCTGGGTAAGGAGCAACGCACCGTCCCAGTGATTCCAGTCGAGGTGCGCTGGCTGAATCAGGATCCTGAGAGTCTGCTGCAGACGCCGTTCATTGAGATCCTGCACACCACACCGATGGTGATTGCCGTGGTCGCCAGGAACTTCGCGGCCGACCCGATCACGCTGACAGACTTCCGCTTTGCCCCGCTGGCTGTGAGCACCGGCAAGCTGCTGCTGGCCAGGGATGTCGAGCTGGTGGCCGGACGGCCGGATCTGGAGCTTCCCTACGCCCCCGACGGCACGCTCACTTACAATCCGGAAGATCGGGAGGGCGCCCGGTTCGAGGAGTTCAACTTCTCTGAGGGCGGCATCACCCTGGCGGCCGGCGCACAGGTGCTGCTGCTAGCGAGCGGTGAATCGGTGACGCAGCCGGAACTCTTCAACGATTTCCAGACCACCGAATGGGCGCCCTGGCTTGAGTTCCGCCACGGCGGGCAGGTGTGGCACCACGTCCTGTACCGTTCCTGGCGCACCGAGTAGCCGCATGCGCTCAACAACCAAAGCGCATGGGCCACTGGCAGTCAGAACCGTGCAGCTTGCCCTGCTGGTCGCCGGCAGTTTCCTGTCGTGCGGAACGGCTCTCGCCCAGCCCCTGTCACCCGAGTTACTTCCGCCGCTCAACCGTGCGGTTCATCTGCCGCCCGATGTCCGGCCCAGTCCACCGCTCACCTGGCAGCTGTACCAGCAGCTCACCTACCAGCCCGGCAGCTGGCAGGGGCGGCTTGACCTGCAGCCAAGCCTGAACCTGACCCTGCACGATCCGCAGGAAGGCATCCGGCAGGAGGTGAACGCCGCGGCAGGTCAGTTGCAGGCACTCGAGGCTGCCGCTCAGGCAGGCAGGCTGGCACTCTCCGTGCACCGCGACTTCCTGCTGCTGCAGCACCACCTGTTCCTGGAAGGTTTCCACCTCGACTTGCTTGAGCAGCAGGCGGCCCTTGCCGATCCTGGTGGCCAGCCGTCGTGGCGCCCGGACACCGCCAGGCGCGAAGTCGAACTCCAGCTGCAGGCCAGCAGGAACGAACTGGAACTGCTGGCCAGGCGACTGCAGGTAGCAGGCATCGGTTTCACCGCTCTGCCACGGCAACTCAGCAGGCCGACCGTCGACATGGGTCAGGAGCCGTTCGCCACCTGCCTGACAGCCAGCCCTGAAATCAGGCGGCTGGAGCTGCTCGGCGTCTATCAGGATCTGGAAGCGGAACTGTCTGCAGCTGGCCGCAGGCTCAAGGTCGACCTCATGGCGGGACTCAACCTGGGGCTGGCCGCCGCCGGGGACGGGCCCGTTAGTCCCAGCTTCGGCTGGAACGCAGGGCTGAGCGTAGCGAGGGCCGACCATGGCGGAGTGCGGCTGCAGCTCGATGTGTCCCCTGCCTCCGTGTCCCAGTCGCTCACCATCCGCGGTCCCGAGGTGGCTTTGCAGGAACCTGTGACAGACGCTGAAGGGCTCCTGGCGGCGCTGGAAGCGGAAGCCCAGCATGTCCACAGCCTGCTGCTGGCCCGGGACCTGGCGGCTGATCGCGAGGAACTACAGCGTCAGACCAGCGAGGCTCTGCTGACTGACCTGCTGCAGGCCTTAAGTAGCGGCAGCGCCGACAGCAACCAGTTGCTGACAGCCATGGATTCAGTGGTCTCGCTGCTGCATGCCGCGTTGCAGCATGACTCGCTGTCGCTGGAACTGGCCACGCTATGCCGTTTGCCGCTCGGCTACGTCCCGGTGGCGAACTACCCGTGAGCAACCGGCGCGAGAACCCTTGCAGCGGGCACTCGTGCCTTCTGCACCATCCGGGAATCCGCTTGGAATTTCACTGTTCCTGAATGCGCCGCCTGAGGTCAGTCAGTTTCAGTTCAATCCCGTCCAGCTCACCGCGGAGTTCGTCGAGCCGCTCAAGTTCGCTGCGGACGAAGCGCGTGTAGGGCGCGATTGTTGCGCTCAGCTTTTCGTTGGACGCCTCGAGTTCCCGGAGGACCTGTTCCTTCAGGCTTTCCTCGAGACCGTCGCGCAGGGCCTGCATCTTCTCGTGCAGTTCCTTCTTCGCCCTGGCGCGCTTGCGGGGCAGAACGGTGCTGCCGAGGATGACCATGGCCAGACCGGCGGTGATGCCGGTAACGTCCGCGGCTGCGCCCGAGAGGAAGGCGATCACCGCCGCACCGAGCCCCAGGCCACCGACCTGCAGGAGGCCGGAACTGACCACGGCCGACTGCAGGCCCTCCGCCAGCCGTATGGCTTCCTGGCGCTTGTTGTAGCTCTCCATGACCGATTCGATGCGGTTGCGCAGGCTGCCCAGCAGCGAGTTGCGGTCGTACTGGAAGCGGCCGCCGACATTGCCGACTATCCTCTCCTCGCCCGCGCGCGTGCGGAGGTTGATGAACTCCATCACGTCTTCCCACATCTTCAGGTTCCGTTCGATGTACCAGTCGACCAGCATGCCCACGGCATTGTCGATCTCCTCATCCGAACCCCGGATCACGCGGTCCTCGAACTGCTGCTTGACCTTCTCGCTGTTCATGAGGCCCAGCACGTTGCGCCACTGGACGGTGTCGTTCAGGAAGTTGTCGCCGCGGCGCTCCAGTTCCAGAAGCACGGTATCGAAGCGGCTGAGGTGGTTGGCCAGCTCGCGCCTGATGTCACGGTCGAACTGCTGGCGCTGCCGGTCGATGTCCTCCAGGGTACGCCTGTCACCGGCCAGCAGTTCCAGGCGGTTGCCTAGTTCACCGTCCAGGCGCCTGAGCAGGCGGTCGCCCACGCCCAGAGGGTTGAGCAGTTTCAGCCTGAAGCGTTCTCCCTGTTCCAGGTTGGCGCGTATCAGCTGTTCGACTTCATGGATACCCGTGCCCTCCAGCCCGGCTTCGTCGCGGGCCAGGCGCGAGCGCAGGGCCTTGCGGGCGGAAATGGTGAGCACGGGTGGGGTGACTTCCAGGACCTTGCGTGCGTTGTCCCGCACGAACGTCACGACGGAGTCGCGCTCCGCCTGCGTTTCCAGGATGTCAATCTTGTTGACCAGCATGGCGACCTTCTTGCCCCAGCTGCTGATCAGTTCAAGGAAGACGCGCTCACTCTCGGTGAAGGGGCGGTCGGCGCTGGTCACGAACAGCACCAGGTCCGCGCGGGGCACGAACCGTTCGGTAAGTTCCTGGTGCCGCCTGATGACCGCGTTGGTGCCGGGGGTGTCGACGATCGATACTTCCTTCAGCACCCCGACAGGTGCGGTCCGCTGCACCAGTTCCTCGCCAAGCACGGTCTCCCCGATTTTCTCGCCCCAGGTGATCACGGTCACCTTGTCGGTCGTGGGGGTGACGCCCTCGGGCATCACCTCCATGCCGAGGAGCGCGTTCAGGAGCGTGGACTTCCCGGCGTTGTACTCACCGCAGACGACCAGCATGAAGGCGCCGTCCAGGTCGGCCAGCGCGGTGCGCAGTTCCTTGAGCTCCGACTCGGAGCCCTCCACCTTGCCGAGCAGCACCAGCAGCTCGGACAGTGCCGCCCGCTCCGCAGTGAGCAGTTGCTTGGAATCGTCGCTCAGGTCGACATTCATCGCTACAGAAGATACCATGCGCGCTGCAGCATCCCGCGGCCGGCAGAGCATCCGGCTGCCCTGAAAAATATGCGAGCTTCCTCATATGTATGCAGCCAAAGCACCGCAGTCCGCTCCCATTCTGTTATCCTGTGAATTTGGATGCAGGTGGGCCAGCTGAGGCCGGCGCCGGCAGAACTCCGCAAATCCGCTCGCACAGCCCGAGCAGCAGGCAGGGACCG
>CAYMUK010000002.1:0-38012 GCA_964393655.1 uncultured bacterium
CCCGAAGCGCTGGCCAGGTTCACGGATGACACCCTGGAGCGCCGCAAGGCCTTCGGCTACCCGCCATTCGCGCAGCTGGCGCGCGTGGAGATCACAGCCAGGGACGAGGTGACTGCGGAGAGGGCAGCCATGCGCCTCAGGGGAGCGCTGCTGGCCAGCGGTGCGGCGGAGACGGAGATCCTGGGGCCGACACCCGCCTCCGTTGCGCGGGTGCGCGGCCGGTTCGTCTGGCAGCTGCTCCTGCGCTGCCGGCAGGAGGACCGTTTCCGGGAGTTGCTGGTCACGATCCCCGCCAGCCAGCAGGGTGCGCGCATCCGGGTCGACGTCGACCCGCGGGACGTCGCTCTGCAGCTCGACTGAGCCGGCGCCCGGCCCATTTTGTGCCGATTCAGACCCAGCGGGCAACGCCTGTGCGACATACAATGGCATACGGTGATCCGGTGACTGAACTGAGGAACAGGCGAGCGACATTCGATTACGAGATCCTGGAGACTTTCGAGGCCGGGCTGGTGCTCAGCGGCAGCGAGGTCAAATCCCTGCGCGCAGGGGGAGCCTCGATCAGCGAGGCTTTCGCCCGGATCAAGAACGGTGAAGTCATCCTGGAAGGCATGAACATCCCCGTTTACGCCCAGGCCTCCTACAACAACCATGAGCCGCTGCGCAGCCGCAAACTGCTGCTGAACCGCAGCGAGATCAAGGAGCTGAAAGTCGGGCTGGAGCAGCGCGGCCTGTCCATCGTCCCGATCAAGCTCTACTTCAAGGAAGGCTGGGCGAAGGTGCTGATCGGCCTTGGTCGCGGCCGCAAGCGTCATGACAAGCGCCAGCAGCAGGCGGCCAAGGATGCCAGGCGCCAGATGGACACTGCCCTGAAAGGTGAGCGGTGAGCCTCAGGGCAATCGGCCTGCTGCTCGTACTGTTGCTGGTTACGGCCGGCTGGGCCACAGAACTGGTGGTCGACGGCATCACGGTTCCCGGCCTCGACCAGCAGACGGTGGCCGGCGTTTCCTATGCGCCGGCCGAGCCTTTTGCCCGTGCTCTGGGCGCGGAGTTCAGCAGCGATTTGAGCACGGTGAGCCTGCGGCTGGGCACAAGAACCCTGGAGCTGCGCCTTACCAGCGACCCAGTGAGAACGGACGCTCCCGGCAGTGTCGGCATCGACGGCCGGTCCGCCGAGGGCCACGCCGCGCTGGACACGCAGGGCGGGCTGCTACTGCCAGTCAAGACCGTAGCTGCGGCTTTCGGCGGGGTGGTCACGGTCTTAAGCGGCAACCGGGACGAGGTGGAGGTGCGCATGCCGCGCGCCCGGCTCGCGTCGCTGCAAAGAAGCACCAGCGGCGGCAGTGAGCGCCTGCTGGTGGAGCTCACCGCTCACGTTCCCTACTCCGTCTACTACAACGAGCGACTTTCCACCCTGCAGGTACGGTTCAACCGGACTGACCTGAGGACCATCCCCGAGGCTGTTGACGGCGTGAACTTCGGGCATGCCTGGCTGCAGCTGGACAACGGTGAACCGGAACTCCGGGTCCGCCTTGCGAAGGGCGTCAGTCACGAACTTGCGGCCGTGCCCCACGGTAACGGCTGGCTGCTCGCCATCACTTTCAGCCCTGCTCCGGTTGAATCCGCTCCGCCCGTTCAGGCGGCGGCTGGGGGTGGTCCCGTCGGTACCGCCAGGGTCATGATCAGCCATGAAGGCAGCTCGGCGCTTGCGGATCTGGCGCTAGCCGTCGCCAACAGCCTGCGTTCCGCGGGAGTGGAAGTGCTGGCGGCGGGCGCCACGGGTGGGGCCCGCCCTGCCACCGGCCTGCACCTGTATCTGGCCGGTACTGCCGGAGCCAGTTCATTGCAGTTCCTGGGCGACCCGGCCGACGAAGCTGCGCTACAGCAGGCAGTGCAATTTGCGGGTGGTGACGGGGAGAGTGTGGAGCGACTCCGCCGCGAGCTGCTTCTGGGCGTCCACGGCGACCTGAGCGTCGGCCGGCAGTTGGCGCTGGTCCTGGGGCAGGAGCTTGGGCTGCCGCAAGCTGCGGCCGCCCTGCCACTGCACGAAATCGTGCCGGCAGCCGGCAGTGGCGTGCGCCTGCAGCTGGGGATTAATGACCTGAGCGACCCGGGCCTGCCGGAGCGGCTGTCCGCAGCGCTGCTCGTGGCCCTGGAGACCAGATGAACATCCGTCCCGATGCCTGGCGCCGCGCTTTCCGTTCGCCGCAGGTGATCCTGTCGCTGCTCGCGCTGGTTGGCGCGCTGCTCGCCGTGTTCGTGGCGCGTCCGGACCGGATAACGGTAGAACCGTTCGAATTGCCGGTAGTGGAGGAAACGTCCCTGACCCGGGAGGAGGTGCGTATCATCACCTTCGATCGCTTCAACCTGGAGATTCCGCTGCTGATGAGCCTGGAAGTACCCGGGCACGCCGCCGGCCGCGTGGCCGTCATCGTGGAGGCGGTACGCAACCAGCTGCAGGGGCAGAACGGCGCCTGGCCCGAAGCACTGCCGCTACCGGTGGTGTTTGTCCCGGAACTGGATCAGGGCCAGACCGCGGTACTGGACTTCCGGCCGGAATCTTCAGAAATGCAGCTGGATGAAGTGGCGTTCAGCAGGCTGAGGCGCAGCCTGGAAGCCACGCTGCACGAGGCCGGCATGGAACAGGTGGTGCTGCTGATGCATGGTCAGCCACCGCAACCGGTGGCCGCCGGGACTGACCAGGCTGACGGGCCCGATTAGGGGTACATGCGGGTGAGCATGCGCGGGAACGGGATTACTTCGCGCAGGTGATGCACGCCGGTGATCCAGGCGAGCGTGCGCTCAAAGCCCATTCCGTACCCCGAATGCGGCACGGTACCGAAGCTGCGCAGGTCCAGATACCAGGCGAACGCTTCCTCAGGCAGGTTGTGCTCCCTGATTCGCTGCTCCAGCAGGGCACGGTCATGGATGCGTTCCGAGCCGCCTATCAGTTCTCCATACCCGTCCGGGGCGATGAGGTCCGCCGCCTTGACCCGTTCCGGGTCATTCTCGAACGGTTGCATGTAGAAAGCCTTGGCCTTGGTGGGCCAGGCAGTGATGAACAGCGGGCGGTCGTGCATCCCGCCAAGCAGCGTCTCGTGCGGCGCGCCCAGGTCGTCGCCCCACTCCAGTTTCTCGCCGTGTTCGGCCAGGATGGCCAGTGCCTCGTCGTACGTCACGCGCGGGTAATTGCCTGCGGCGGCGCCAGCCAGCTTGGCGGTGTCGCGCTCCAGGATGTCCAGCTCGGTGCTGCAGCGCTCCAGGACCCGGCCGACCATGTAGCTGAGCATGTCCTCCTGCAGTTTCAGGTTGCCTTCGAAGTCCAGGAAGGCGACTTCCGGTTCGACCATCCAGAACTCGAGCAGATGGCGCCGGGTCTTGCTCTTCTCGGCCCGGAAGGTGGGCCCGAACGTGTAGACCTTGCGCAGCGCCATTGCACCGGCCTCTGCGTAGAGCTGGCCTGACTGCGACAGGTAAGCCTTATCCTCGCCGAACAGGTCGATCTCGAACAGGTTGGTGGTGCCCTCAACGGCGGTGGGCATGAAGAAGGGTGAGTCGAAGCGCACGAAGCCCCTGTCGCCGAAGAAGTCGTAGATGGCGCGGCTGAGCTCGTCGCGGATGCGCATGATGGCCCACGGCTTGCGGTGGCGCAGGTACAGGTGCCTGTGTTCCATCAGGAAGTCGACGCCGTGCTCCTTGGGGGTTATGGGGTAGTCCCGTGCGGCGTGCAGCACCTTCAGGCCAGTGACCTGGAGTTCCACGCCGGATTTGCTGCGGTCGTCGGCGCGAACTTCCCCCAGGATCTCCAGGCTGCTCTCCTGGGTCAGGCTCTTCGCCACGCCCCAGAGGTCGTCGGTCACGTCACTGCGGACAACGACGCCCTGAACGAAGCCGGTGCCGTCGCGGAGCTGCAGGAAGGCGATCTTGCCGCTCGAACGGGACCCGGTCAGCCAGCCCTGCAACCGGACGCTCTGGCCGATGAGGCCGGGTAGCTTGTCAATTGTCGTTTCTTGCATACGGTGACTACTCTAGCCTGTTTCCGCTCCCGGTCGCGGTTCCGAGCGCCTCCTCGAACGCCGCCAGGATGCCGCAGTTCTCCACTTCGCCTGCCACCGCGCCGTATCGTTCCTTGAGCGCGTCGCTGGCATCCGACATGACCACGGGGTGACCCACGGAATCGAGCATGGGCACGTCACCCTCGCTGTCACCGATTGCCATCACGTCCTCCGGCTGGATGCGCATGGTCTCGCACAGATGCCTGACTGCGCTGCCCTTGTCCGTGCCGGTGCGGGTGACGCTGATGAACGCGGTGCCGGGCATGCCGGGTGAGGTGGCGAAGGACAGTTCCACATCGGGGATGGCCAGTGCCTCCACGTCAGCCCGCCGCTCCGCCGGCAGCATCCACTGCGCGCGCACCACAGGTTCGTCCTGGATCACCTCAGTCAGGTCACGCACCGTGAAGTTGACTCCCAGCATCGCGGCATGCTGCTCGCTCTGCTCGTTGTTCCGCTCTATGTACATGCCGCCGGGCGTGTACACCTCCAGCACGAAGCCAAGCTGCCGGGCATGCTTCACGAGCTCCGCGATGCTGGCTTCCTTCAGGGCAGCGACGTGGGAGGTGTCGCCGTCGGTGTAGGTCACGAGCGCGCCACTGTTGAACACATGCGGGTTGCGCGGTCCGATCCGTTCCGCCACGCGCAGGGCGACTCCGGCGTTTGGCCTGCCTGTGCAGACGGCCAGTTTCACCCCGGCCTTGTGCAACTTCTCGACCCCCTGCCAGACGCAGGGCAGCACCTGGCCGCTCTTGCCGATCATGGTGCCATCCAGGTCGACTATCACCAGCGGCAGCATCAGCTGTCGACCCGTATGCCGAGTTCCTGCAGCTGGGCAGGGTCCAGTGTGCCCGGTGCGCCGGTCAGTGGGTCACCACCCGACTGGTTCTTGGGGAAGGCGATGGTGTCGCGGATGCTCTTCGCGCCTGAAAGCAGCATCACCAGGCGGTCCAGGCCCCAGGCCACGCCGCCGTGCGGGGGTGTGCCGTATGCCAGGGCGTCCAAGAAGAAACCGAAGCGCTCGCGGGCCTCGTCGTCGCTGAAGCCCAGGACCCCGAACACCTGTTGCTGCACTTCAGGACTGTGAATCCTGATGCTGCCGCCGCCGATCTCGTTGCCGTTCAGCACCAGGTCGTAGGCCTGGGCCCGCACACTGCCAGGGTCGGTTTCCAGCAGTGGCAGGTCTTCCTCCACCGGCATCGTGAACGGGTGGTGCATGTAGGTGAAGCCACCGTCCTCGGCGGCCTCGAGCAGCGGGAAGTCGACCACCCACAGGAGGTCCAGTCGCTCGTCAGCGGCAAGCAGCCCGAGCTGTTCTGCCAGGAGCAGCCGCACGGCACCCAAGGCGGTGCAGGCGGTCGCCCAGTCTGCGGTCACGAAGAGCAGCAGGTCGCCGTCATCCAGGGCGATCTGAAGCAGCGGCGCAGTCTCAGCCTCCAGGAACTTGGCGATGGGGCCGCTGAAGGCGCCATCAGTACGGCGCAACCAGGCCAGGCCACCGGCGCCATGCTGTTTGGCGCGGGCTTCCAGCTCGGCGATGGTCTTGCGGCTGACGCTTGCCGCCTGCTCCGCCGGGACGCGCAGCACCCGGGTAACCCCGCCTTGCTCTATTGCCCCCGCGAACGCCTTGAAGTCACTGCCGCGGAAGATCTCAGTTGCGTCCTGCAGTTCAAGGCTGAAGCGCGTGTCCGGCTTGTCGCTGCCGTACCTGTCCATTGCCTCGCGCCAGGTGATCCGCGGGAACGGTGTCTTTACCTGCCGGCCCAGAGTCCTGTCGATTATCTCTGCGAGCAGGCCTTCGTTGAGCGCCAGGATGTCCTCCTGATCGACGAAACTCATCTCGATGTCCAGCTGGGTGAAGTCCGGCTGCCGGTCCGCCCGCAGGTCCTCGTCACGGAAGCAGCGTGCTATCTGGAAGTAGCGGTCGAAGCCGCCGATCATCAGCATCTGCTTGAACAGCTGCGGACTCTGGGGCAGCGCGTAGAAACTGCCCGGCTGCAGACGCGAGGGCACCACGAAGTCACGGGCGCCCTCGGGCGTGGACAGGGTCAGCAGGGGAGTCTCCACCTGCGTGAAGCCCTGCTCGTCCAGGTGGTCCCAGATCACTTTCGTGACCCTGTGCCTGAGTCTGAGCGGCGCGGCGGCGTCTGGTCGGCGCAGGTCCAGGTAGCGGTGGCGGAGCCTTAGTTCCTCGCTGACCTCGGAAGCGTCGACGCTGCCGTCCAGCTGGAACGGGGGAGTCCGGGCCGCCGAGAGCACCTTGAGCCCGTCAGCCAGCACCTCGACCGCCCCGGTGCCGGTGCCCTTCCGCTGGCTTTCCGGTCGCGCGCGCACGCTCCCGCTCACTTCAAGCACGAATTCGCTGCGGCACTGCTCGGCCACTTTGAACGCAGCCTCGTTGTCGGGTTCGACCACGATCTGGATGAGGCCGGTACGGTCACGGAGATCAATGAAGACGAGGCCACCCAGGTCGCGGCGGCGGTTTACCCAGCCCTGCAGCACCAATTGCCGACCTGCATCTGCCAGTCCAGGCTGCCCGCACCAATCGGTCCGCCTCATGCCGGGTTCCTTTCCAGCAGCCAGGTTTTCAGCCGCTCCTCGGGTACGCTGGTCTGGTCTCCCGAGCGCAGGTCCTTCACTTCGAACATTCCCTGCTCCCGTTCGCGTTCTCCGCGCAGGACAGCGAACCGGGCGCCCGAGCGGTCGGCTTCCTTCATGCCCCTGCCGGGGTTTCGGCTCACGTAGCTGTGCTGTGCCGCGAACTCGCCGCGCAGGTCGCGGCTGGTCAGGGCGACTTCTTCCACCGCGGCGTCATCGAGTGGCACCAGGAAGGCGAGTGGTGCGGGGCCGGCGGCCGGTGCGAGGCCATCGACAGCCATTGCGTCCAGCACGCGCTCGACGCCGAATGCCCAGCCGATTCCAGGCGTGGCAGGTCCGCCCAGGCTCTCGATGAGGCCGTCGTAGCGTCCGCCGCCGCTCAGGGCCGACTGGGCGCCGATGCCGCCGTGGTGCACCTCGAAGGCTGTCCGGCGGTAGTAATCAAGGCCGCGGACGATGCCAGGGTCTATCTCGAACGGGATGTTCCAGGCTTCAAGCCAGCCGCGTACAGCGGAGAAATGCGTCCTGGCCTCGTCGTTCAGGAAGTCCAGTGGACGCTTGAGGTTGCTGATGAGGCTGCGGTCGCCCGGATCCTTCGCGTCCAGCAGGCGCATGGGGTTGAGCCTCAGGCGCTCCTGGCTGGTTTCTGTCAGCTGATCCTGCACGGGTTCCAGCTCCTGCCGCAGGTAGGAGTTGTAGGTCGCGCGGTCCTGCGGGTCGCCGACACTGCCGAGTTTCACCAGCAGGTTCTTCAGGCCCAGGTTGTAGAGAGAGTCGTACAGCAGTGCGATGGTCTCGGCGTCGACCAGGGCCGAGTCTGAGCCGAGCACTTCCAGGTTTGCCTGGTGGAACTGGCGGTAGCGGCCCCGCTGCACGTTCTCAGCCCGGAAAACCGGCCCGAGGCTCCACAGCCTGACGGGGGAGGGCCTAACGTGCATGCCGTGCTGGATGTACGCGCGCAGCAGGCCCGGGGTGAATTCGGGGCGCAGGGTAAGGGACCTGTCCCCGCGGTCGGAGAACGTGTACATCTCCTTCTGCACGACCAAGTCGGAGCTCTCGCCCGCCGTCTTGACGAAGGTTTCGGTGTACTCGAAGACCGGCGTCCTGATCTCCTGGGCGCCGGCCCGTTCCAGCGTCTGCCTGACGCTGTTCTCAAGCCGGCGCCAGGCGGGCACCTGCTCTGGAAGGATGTCGTGGGTGCCTTTTACGGCTTGGGACTTCATGAAGGCACAGTCTACACCGTGCCGCTTTGCCATTCAGTCCCTGTTGAAGGGCAGAACGTTGCTGAGCTGGCCGTCCACCGACACGTACACGGTGCGTCCCGGATCGTTCGCGGCTATCGTGACTTCCAGGCGGGAGTTGCTCCACGAGGAGGGCTGATAGGCCCGGCCGCCGACTCCCATCATGTCGGCCCCCACCAGCACGTAATTGCCGGCTTCATAGCCGCCTTCACCTGCGCCCAGATAGCGGCCCTGGATCAGCAGGGTATCGCCTTCGACCTTGATGCTGAATATTGTCGGCAGGACCGTATTGGCCACGGTCTGGGTTTGCGGCGCGCAGGCGCCAAGAATCAGCAGGAGCGGCAGCAGCACTGTGATCAGCTGGCGGAAATTCACTTTTACGGGCATCGGTGTTTGCCTCCTGAGCAGAAGGCTACCCGGCAGCCCGGCTGACCGTCAATGGCAACTTTCATACCTGGCGCGCCTCGGTTAGGATGCCATTCCTATGAGTCACTTCTTTGCCTACCTGGCGCGCATGAAGTTCATCAGGCGCTGGGGGCTGATGCGCAACACCAAGACCGAGAACATCCAGGAACACAGCCTGCAGGTGGCGATGATCGCTCACGGGCTGGCCGTCATCCGCAACGAACGCTTCGGTGGCGACGTCGACCCCGCCCGGGTGGCGCTGCTGGGCGTGTACCACGATGCGGAGGAGGTCATCACCGGGGATCTGCCCACACCCATCAAGTACTTCAACCCCAAGATCAAGGATGCCTTTGCCGAACTGGGACTGGTTGCGCAGGACCGCCTGCTGATGATGCTGCCGGAGTTCATGCGTCCGTCCTACGAGGAGCTGTTCCGTGATTCCGGGCAGGTGGCCGGTGAGCGCGAGCTCGTGAAGGCCGCGGACAAGATCTGTGCGTACCTGAAGTGCCTTGAGGAAGCCAAGGCGGGCAACATGGAGTTCAGTCGCGCGGAACAGCAGGTGTGGCGGTCGCTGTTCCAGATGAACCTGCCGGAGGTTTCCTACTTCATGGAGACGTTCATCCCGAGTTTCCGCCTGACGATAGACGAGCTCAACTGAGCCCTGAAGCCAAAACAGGCGGCCAGATACATCACATGTGTATAGTGTGTAACCAACTCATAGGGTTGTGCATGCTACCTTGGTGCTATGCAATTGGGGCGACTGCTGCCACTGATCCTGTTGTTCGCGGCTGGCCTGGCCAGCGAACCGGCGCTGGCAGCCTACGAGGCTGAGGCGCCGGAGGCCAAGTCGGCGCTTCAGCTCCAGGGTCGCATGCAGATCAGCGGGCTGCCGGGCTTCGAGTTCGAACTCCAGCCGGATGGCGAGCCGCTCATCGTTCTGGGCGTCAACGCCTTCACGCCCCAGCAGTTGCTGCAGTTCGTTGTCGCACTGCCTGATTTCCTGGAGGGCGCGAGCGCGTTGACCGAGGGTCAGTCGCTCGTCCTGCGGCAGTTCGGTGAACAGGGTTACGTCTCGCTGTCAGCGCATTACGCTGAGCCCATGAACCGGTTCACACTTACGTTCCAGGCTGAGGCGCCGGCGAGTGTAGCGAACGTCGCCGCTGTCAGGGGTCTGGGCTTCAACCTGGCCGAAATGCTGCTTACGCGGGAGTGAAAGTGCCTACTCAATTAAAGGGTAATTATATTTACGCTATGGTAGCCCTCGTGCCGTGGACTGCTTCATGAGCGAACGCAGTGAACTTGTCCTGAAGCTGGATTCCCCTGTCGCCCGCAACCGCCATATCGCGAACCTGACCGAGGAGGACCGCCGCCTCCTGGCAGCCGAGGCCGTACAGACCCGGGACGCCGATCTGCTGTGGGCGCTGACCGCCGCCTACCTGAGCCGCAAGGGGCGCAAGGGTTCGAACCTCAGTGCCAACACGCTGAAGCAGTACGAGCGTGGCGTCCGCGAACTGCTGCTCATGTGGGAGCACGTCAACCTGCTGCGACCCGGCGATGATGCCGCGGCCAATTATGTCGAGGACCTGCGGACGGGTCACACCGGACCGCTCCAGCGGGCTGGGCCCATCAGCCACACCGGCAACGAGCAACCCGGGGTCGGGCGGCGCCGCAAGGCGGACGGCAAGTACAGCGAGGCCACCATCGCCATCAAGATTTCCGCCGCGCGCCTGCTGTATGCGGGCCTCACCTGGGCCAAGGTCTTCACAGGCGAGAACCCGTTCGAAGGTGTCAGCATCGGCAAGCTGCAGAGCCGGATCGAGAAGGACCTCGCCAGCGCGCATTACAGTGAACGCGAGCTGAAGCAGCTGCTGGAGCACGTGGAGCAGACGGGCGACGCCGATGACCGGCTGCTTCTCCTGCTCGGTGGTCACGCCGGCCTGCGCATCAGCGAGATGCTGGCGCTGCAGTGGAGCCACATCCACTGGGACCAGGGCGAGCTGCTGGTGGTGGCCGGCAAAGGCAACAAGACGGCTGCCGTCGTCATGAGCCCCACTCTGCAGGCAGCGCTTCATCTGCAGTTCCAGACATTGCGCGCACAGAACGTGGACCCCCTCTCGCCCACCAGCCCATTCAGGTTCGTGCTCACCGAAAGGCGGAGCGCCTCGGGCCTGTACAAGCGCCTGCGTCGCCAGTGCCTGGAGGCCGGCGTGCCCTTCAAGAAGGTTCACGGACTCAGGCACTCGGCGGCGACATGGATGCTGCGCGAGACCGGACGCATAGACCTGGTGCAGGACCACCTGCGGCACGAGACGCTGGACATGGCGCGGCATTACGCGCGGGGCGACCGCAGCGCACTCAGGGAGGCCCTCAAGAAACGTGGCTGAGACTGAGCCAGTACCGGGCCTGAAACTCGCCACCCTCTGCTACGTGCGCAGCGGCGGGCGCACGCTGATGGTGCACCGTAACCGCAAGGAAGGCGATTATCACAAGGGCAAGCACAACGGCTTGGGCGGGAAACTGGAGCCCGGCGAATCCCCCGAAGACTGCATGAAACGCGAACTGCTGGAGGAATCCGGGCTCGAGGCTCTGAGGTGGCGCCTCAACGGCATGATCACCTTCCCCACTTTTGATGGCAGCAACGACTGGTATGTATTTGTGTTCACCATTAGCGAGTACCGGGGTGAGCTCATCGACTCGCCAGAAGGCGACCTGCTGTGGGTGCCTGACGAGAGCCTGCAGGACCTGAATCTGTGGGCTGGCGACCGAGTCTTCCTGCCGTGGCTGGACGACGAACGCTTCTTCTCCGCCCGTTTCGTGTACGACGGACCCCGGCTGCTGGACCATACTGTCGTGTGGTATTGACCTAACAATTCAGGCTTTTGCCGTGTGGCGCGCAACGCGGGAACGCAATCATGCTACGCTGCATGCATAATCAGACGCCTGATATGCGAAATCAGGACAGTTGTTTTCGGGGGAACAGCATGGCAGCAGACGAATATCCGACCATTACGGATGAAATTGACGTGGGTCCTGGGCAAACCAGGACCAGGGAACCTGGTGCCGGTGGCAGCCTGTTGGGAGACCGTCATGCCCGGCATGAGGTCGGCGGCCGGCGCCGCATCAGGGTCCTGACCCCGGAGCAGATCCAGGCGTCGGCGGAAACAAGCAGCTGCAGCGCGCTCGACGCGGCGGCCTTCCTGGCCCTGGTTCCCAGGCCAATGTCGTGGCTCAAGATGCAGGATCTCCTCTATTTCGCCCAGGCGTGGCACCTGGTGTGGGACTCTGAACTGCTCTTCCCCGAACCGATCATCGCAACCGAGGACGGCGTGCGCATCGACAGCCTCAACAACCTGCTGGACGGCAAATTCGAGGTGACTGCCAAAGACGTGCGCAAGGGCCGCACGGACAACGTGGGCGAGAGCGGGAAGAAGACGCTGTCCGGCATGGTGAAGTTCTACGGTCAGCGCAGTCACTACCGACTGAGCCAGGCAATTATCCAGGAGGAGCCCTGGTTGCGGGCACGGGCCGCGGGCGAGGGTTTCGTCATCGATCCAGCCGTGCTGCACCGCCACTACCGGAACCAGGAATAGCTACCCACTACCCTGCGGCGTGCCTGCTGCCGCGTCGCTTACCATTGGGGGGCCATGCCGGATCTTCTGCTGCTCGGACAACCGGCGCTCAACCAGGACGGCGAACTGCTCGAGTTGCCGCCGGAACTGCCCACGTACCTGCTCTCCTGGCTGGCCACCCAGGCCGGCTGGGTTGACCGTGGGGCGGCGGCGTCCATGTTCTGGCCGGATGAACCTGAGTCGAGCGCCAGGCACAACCTGAGCCAGTTGCTTTATCGCAGCCGGAAGCAGCCATGGTTCAGCCTGCTTGACTCAGAACCCCGCCGACTGCGCTACGCAGGTGACACTGACGTGAGCCGGCTGCAGCACGCCCTGGCCTCAGGCAACTGGGAGTACGCCACTGCGCTCTACCGGGGTCCCCTGCTGGGAAACATGACCGGACCCGATGTGGGCAGCTGGACAGAGTGGCTGGAGTCCGAACGCGAGAACCTGCTGGCAACCTGGAGCGAGGCCGCGAGCAGTCGCGCCGCGGAGCTCGGCAATATTGGCCAGCACGCGGCTGCCGCTGCCCTACTGCAGGAGATCCTGAGGCAAGATCCACTGGCGGAAGGAATCCTGCAGGACTACCTGCAGGCGGCCGGCCGCGCCGGGCAGCGCACCGCGGGCGCAGCTGTGTTCCGGGAGTTCTCGCGCCTGCTGAAACAGGAGCTGGGCATGGCCCCGCTGCCGGAAACCAGGCGGCTTGCGGAGGAGCTCCACGCTGCCGAACCCGCCGAGAGCCGGAAGGCCGGCTCCCACGGATTGCGCGGCGCGCCTGCGCAATTGAGTCCGTTCATCGCCCGCGACCTCGAACTGGCGCAGCTGGCCACGGCGATGCAGAAAGCCGACGTCAGGCTCGTGACAATCACCGGCCCGGGCGGCATGGGCAAGACGCGGCTGGCGCTGCAGGTGGGTCAGGCGCTGGCACAGGATTTCGACACCGCCGCCCTGGTGCCGCTCGCTTCGCTGGAGTCGGCCGCCGACTTGCCCCTGGCCATTGCCTCTGCCCTCGACCTCAGCCTGAACGGCAGTCTGGAGCCGGAGGCCGCGCTGGGCAGCTACCTGCGTGACCGCAGCGTCCTCCTGGTACTTGACAACTTCGAGCATCTGCTCGCGGCTGGCCCCCTGCTTGCGCGGCTGCTGGAACTGGCGCCCCGTCTGAAGGCCCTCGTCACGTCACGCGAGCCGTTAGGGCTCAGGGGCGAGGTGCTGTTCGAACTCGATGGACTGTCACTGCCTACAGGGCCTTCTGACCCGCAGTTCGAGGATTATGGTGCAGTCCAGCTGTTCCTGCGCAGTGCGGGCAGGCTCTACCCCGACCTGGAGCTTGTTGCAGCCGACCGTCCGCACATTTACCGCATCATCCGGCTGCTCGCTGGACTCCCCCTGGGTATAGAACTTGCCGTTCCCTGGCTCAGGTTGCTGCCGGCCTCGGAACTGGCGGGCGAACTTGAGCGGAACCTGGACCTGCTTCAGGCGGGCGCGGGAACGGACTTGCCTGACCGGCACCGCAGCTTAGGCGCCGCTTTCGAACACTCCTGGCAGCTGCTCAGCGAACAGGAACGGAGTGCCACCCAGAAGCTGGCAGTGTTCCGCGGACCCTTCAGCCGCAAGGCGGCGGAGCGGGTGGCAGGCGCCGGATTGCCCGTTCTGCTGTCCCTCGTGAACAAGTCCCTGATGCGCCGGGTCGCGGGTGGTCGCTTCGAACTGCAGCAGCCGGCCCGCCAGTACGCACTCGGTAAACTGCAGGACCAGAGTGCAGTCAGGAACCAGCACGCCGCCTACCTGGCGGAAGTCGCCACCATCGCCGAGGCCGCCATGCACGGATCCGGCCAACGTGAGTGGCTCGACAGGCTGGCCAGCGAGCGCGACGATTTCCTGGCCGCCATCAACTGGAGCCTGGAGAGCGACCAGGCGACTCTGGGCCTGACCATCGCGTCGGCCCTGCAGCCACTCTGGTGGATCAGGGGACCTTACCGGCAGGGCGCGGACCTGCTGCTGGCGCTGATTGAGCTTCCCAGCGCCGACGGGAGTCCGTTGCTTGCCCGCGGGCTGCACCGGGCGGGCACCCTCATCCAGGAACTGAGTGACAACAGGCGAACCGTGGAGCTGTACGACCGGGCGCTCGGGCTGGCCCGGGCCGCCGGGGACAAGGTGCTGCAGGCGGACATAATCCATTCGCAGGGCTACCGGCTGGACAAGGCCGGTGAGCTTGAAGCGGCAGCAAGCGAATTCGAACGGTCCATTGCCCTCTACCGGGAGGCCGCGTTCCTGCCCGGGGAGTCCGCCAGCCTGAACAGCCTGGCGGTCATTCGCTCGCAGCTTGGCCAGGGGACAGAAGCCGAGAAGCTTTTCCTGGAGAGCCTGAAACAGAAGCGGGAGCTGGGCCAGACCCAGGGAGTGGCCTACGCCCTGCACAACCTTGGTGTCCTCTACCTGCAGCGGGGCGATGAAGCCACGGCGCGGCGTTACATAGGGGAAAGCACGGAGCTCAAGCGTCAGATCGGTGACACCAGGGGGGTCATCTCCGCACTCCTCAACGAAGCGGTCGATCTGGTCGACGAAGGCCGGTTCCGGGACGCTGCCAGTCCGATACTGGAAATCCTGGAGGACGCCTGGCGACTCGGACTGGTCGCCTTCGTGCTGCGCAGCGCCAGCCTTGTCGCCCGCAGCCTGCTGGCCGCCGGTCAGGCTGCGGAAGCCGCCAGGCTGATTGGGGCGATCAGTGCCCAGCTGGAGCCTTATGACCTGGAACCCTACTACCTGGGTACCATCAGCAGCGTGGGAAAAGCGGCCAGTGAGGGCCTCGGCGAGCAGTTGTCGACTGCGGGATTCACGGATGGTTCGGCACTCTCACTGGAGCAGCTCTTTGACCGAACCCTGGCTGCTGCCGCAGCGCTGCATGAAGGCCGCATAGGGCTCCCGGACGGTGCCCCGGGTCACCAGCAGGCCCAGGGCTGAGTGCAGGCCGGATGATAGACTCTGGCATCTGGTTGAACCGCAGCAGACCAAGCCCGATCCCGAACACGGAGGTAGTGTCTTGAGATTGTCCGGAACGATTGCAGCCCTGGTGTCAGTGGCTCTACTGCTGGCCGCCTGCGGCCCGAGTCAACGCGAGCAAGACCTGGAATCCGAGGTATCAACACTGCAGGGCCAGGTCACCAGCCTGAGCGGCGAGCTTGAAGCCAGCCAAACTGCAGCCAGTGAACTGCAGGCTGACCTGGAGGCACGCGCCGGCAGCGCTTCGGACCTGGAAGCGCGCCTGGCCGAGCTTGAGTCGCAGGATGCCGACAGGACAGCCGAACTCACCGAGGCCCAGGCGCTGCTGGCAGAGAGCCAGGAGCAACTCGATGCCCTGGAACAGCAGCTGGCAGAGGCCCGGGACGAAAACGAATCACTGACCGCCCTGACCGGTGAGCTTGACGAGCTCGCTGCCGCGCATGCCGAACTTGAGCAGGAACTGGCTGCGGCCGAGTCCAGGCTTGAGGAGCAGCTGGCGGCATCGGAGCAGGAGCGGCAGGAACTGTTGGAGCAGCTGACTGAGGCCGAGCGGAGTGCGGAAGAGACGGCGGCCCAGTTGGCAGTCATGGCGGAACAGGCAGCCGAGCAGGCGGCGGAGCAGGCTGCCGGCCCAGACGCCGAGGCAGTCGCGGCCGAGATGGAGGAACTGCGGGTCCAGAACCAGGAGCTGCAGGAGCAGGTCACCGACCTGACTGACCAGGTCGTGGCAGCCGCCAGCCAGTCCGGCTCGTCTTCCCTCCCGCTGGTCGAGGAACTCGAAGGGCTGGAAGCCCAGCTGCAGGAACGTGACGGGCAGGTGGCTGCCGCCGAGGAGGAACTGGCCTCTCAGGCAGCTCTGGTGGCTGAGCTGGAGGAGCAGTTGGCCGCGGCCGAAGCTGAGCTGGCGGCGCGTGACGAGGCGGCGGCAGAGCTGGCAGCCGCGGTGGACGTGGGCGAGGCGGAGCTGGAGTCGAGTGACACCGAACTTGCGGAACTGCAGGAGGAGCTTCAGGCGGTTCGTTCCGAACAGGAACGTCTCGTGGGTGAGCTGACCGCAGCGGTGGAAGACCGCGAGGAAGTGGCTGCTGAACTGACAGAACTCAGTGCCGAGCGGGATGGTCTCGCATCTGAACTGGCGACCGTTACCGGGCAGCTGGGTGAGCTGGAGAGCCAACTGGCCGAAGCCGAGGCAGCAACCTCCACCGCGGAAGAGGAACTTGAATCCACAAGGAGTGAACTGGAAGAAACCAGGAGCGAACTGGACGCAGCCCTGGCAGAAGCCGAAGCCACCCGCACGGAACTGCAGGAGCAGCTTGCCGGCCTGGGCGACCAGGTGGCGACTTTGGAGGAGCAGCTTGGCGCAGCGCAGGCCGAGGCTGCAGCAGCGCAGGAGCAACTGGAGCAGGTCCAGCAGGAACTTGTCGACACCACAGCCAACCTGCAGAGCCGAATAGCCGATCTTGAGGCGGAACGGGCGGAGCAGCAGGACACACTGGACTCGCTGCGCGCCGACCTGGCTGAACGCGAAAACGAACTCGCAACTGCCGCGCAGGAGCAGAACGCACTGAGGAGCCAGCTTGCCGATGCCGGCGCGCGGACCGTGATGCTGGAGCGTGAAGCAGAGTCGCTGCGCTCGGAGGTGGCTGACCTGACTGACTCCGTGACGGCACTGAGCCAGGAACGCGACGAGTTGCTGGACGAGAACGCCAGCCTCGAGCAGGAGGTCGAGGCCGCCCGCGCGCGTGCCAGTGACCTGAGCGACGCGTACGATTCCCTGCGCACCACTAGCGAGCAGCTCAGCAGCGAACAGCTCACGCAGATGGACGAACTCCGTCAGGAGCTGGAGACCGCACAGACTGAGCTCGCGCACCTGACCGGCGCCCGCGGCGTTTACACCGTGCAGCCGGGCGATTCACTCTCCTCCATCAGCGCCTACTTCTACCGGAACGGGAATCGCTGGCCGGACGTGCTCGAGGCCAACTCGCAAATTGTCGGCGATGACCCGAACCTGATCTACAGTGGGATGGTGCTCATCCTGCCGCAGTGACCTCGTCAGCGGTCCGGCGGCCCAGCAGCGAGCCCATCACGTTGCCGGTGCCGTTGTAGCCACCAAGCGCCCAGACCCCGTCGCGGACCTCACCAAAGCGGGGCAGCACTTCCGTGCGATAACCGACGGTCGCAGCCCAGCGGTGGCTGATGGCGGCAGTAATCTTCAGGTGCTCCCGCAGGAACGCTTCCAGCTCAATCTGCACGACCCCACCCGGTACTGCCACCTGGCCTGACCATTCGGCGGGGCCTCCCCTGTCACGGAAGCCACCCAGCAGCACGCGCCCGTCCGGCAGCTGCTGCCAGTATTCCAAGCCACTGCGGTAGTAAACAGGGCGCGTCAGTTGCACTTCAGCGGTCGGCACCGTGGCCAGCATCTGCAGGCGCAGGGGTTTCACATCACCTGCCAGCTCCGGCAGCAGCAGGGCCAGGTTTCCGTCCACGGCCACGATGACGCTGGAGCAGGCCACGCTCCCGGCTCCCGTGGTCACAAGGCCACGTTCGATGGCGGTCACCGGACTGTACTCAAACAGGCGTGCTCCGTCAGCCAGTGCCCTGCGCGCCAGCTCACGGCAGCGTCCCAAGGGGTTGAACACTGCGTCCAGCGGGAACACAAGTCCTTCGCCTTCCGGGCCCGCGTATTCCTCCACTTTTAGTTCGGCCGCGCGCATGGCTGCAAGTTGCAGCCGGCAATCGGCCAGTTCGGCCTCATCACAGGCTATGCGCAGCGAGCCCGTGCGAGTCGCTAACTCTGGGGTTTCTGCGAGCATGCGCTCAACCTCGTCCATGGTTGCCAGGTACCACTCCCTGGCCGCTTCCTTGCCGAGTTCCCGTTCCGCGTCGTGGTGAAAAGCTGCCGTGCCCGCCAGTAGCAGACCACCGTTGCGGCCAGCGGCTGCACCGGCCACTGCCCCTGAGTCCACCCCGGCGACGCTGACGCCAAGCTCCTGCAGGCGGCGGATGGCGGCAAGCCCACTCCCGCCCAGCCCGATGACGCAGACGTCCGCCCGCACTCTGCTGTCCAGCCGGGGCAATCCCGGCCAGTCAGGCAGGACCGCGGCCCAGGCAGGAGTGTTGTCCTGGTTCACGCGGTCGCTGCGGCGGGTGTCAGTCGCTGTCCGGTCGCGGCGGATTCCAGGATGCAGTGCATGACGTCCAGCACGTGGAGAGCGTCCCGTCCGGAGGCCAGTACCTGTCCGCCCGTGCGCAGCTTCCTCGCCAGATCCAGCACGCCGCTGCCGCGCCCCACCCCGACGGTCTGCGTGGCGGTAATGTCTTGCCACTGCCTGTCATCGCTGCGGTACAGCCTCAGTGTGCCGCCAAAGTGGTTGGGATCCACGAGCTGCAGTGTGCCCTGCGTGCCGTGCAGTTCCAGGTAGGGACGGCTGCTGGCCCAGACATCGAAACTGCAGCTGAAAGTTGTCAGCGGACCGGAAGTGAACTCCAGAAGCGCGTTAACGGTTGTCGGCGTGTTCACCCTGATGCTCGTGCCCGCATGCGGTCCGCGTTCGGGCCGCCGTTCGGCCTCACTCACACGCGCGGAGCCGCTGACCAGCCCGACGGGTCCCAGCAGCTTGACCAGTTGGGTCAGGTAGTAAGGTCCCATGTCGAACAGGGGCCCGGCGCCCGGCTGGTAGAAAAACGCCGGGTTCGGGTGCCACTCTTCCGGGCCGTGGCCGAAGAAGTTCGCGCTGGCGCCCGTGACCGTACCGATGGCGCCCTGCCCCAGAAGCTCGCTGGCGCGGCCGAAGGCGGCGCCCAGGAAGGTGTCGGGTCCGCAGGCGATCTGAAGACCCTGCCGGGAGGCCAGTTCCAGCAGCTCACGGCCGTCTTCCCGCGTCAGTGCCAGCGGCTTCTCGCTGTACACGTGGAAGCCGTGTTCCAGCGCCTGCCTGCTGACGCTAGCGTGAGCCGCGGGCACTGTCAGGTTGATGATTATCCCGATGCCGTCAGTGCGCAGCAGTTCGTCCACGCCCAGCCCGGGGATGCCATGCGGCTCACCGGCCGCCCGGGCGCGTTGCACGTCAAGGTCGGCCAGGGCAACTACCCTGACGTCATCCTGCCCGATCAGGGTAGTCAGATACTCCGCAAGGATGTTGCCGCAGCCGATGATCCCCAGGCCGGTTACTCCTGCTGCCACTCAGTCTCCCTGCAGCCTTTTGAGGTAGGCGACGCTGTCACTCACGGCCGCGAGCATGTCGCCCGCGAACTCATCCAGTTCGATAATCAGCCAGTCCGCGCTGGCGGCAGCGACGATGGCGTCCACGTCCAGCACGCCGTCACCGAGCGCGAGCATCGGTTCGTCCTTGACAGCCGGGCCGTCCTTCAGGTGCACCAGAGGAACGCGCTCTCCCAGCCGGTCGAGCAACCTGACGGGATCCTGCCCGGCAACCTGCGCCCAGTAGGTGTCCAGCTCAAACTTCACGCTGCCGTCAAGACGCGACAGAAACGTATCCCAGACCGGCGGTTCGCTCCCGAACTCCCACCAGTGGTTGTGCAATGCGAAGCCGAAACCGGCAGCCGTCGCGTTCTCAGCGGCCTCGTTCGCCAGTTCCGCCGTGCGGATGATGTCTCCTTCTGAAGTGAAATGCTCCGGCCCGAAGCCGGATACCAGCCACTCGACGCCCAGGGCGCGTGCCGCAGCCAGCGACTTCTCCAGGGTCTCCCCGGCGGGCAGCGGCAGGTGCGCGGCCGGCAGCGACAGCCCGGCTCCCCTGATGATGCGCGCCTGCTCCAAGAAAGGCACTGCCGGGTTGTTGAACGGCTCCACCCCGGTCAGGCCCATCCCCGCCAGCCGGGCGATGGTTCCTTCGAAATCGGCTGCCAGCTCCTTGCGTACTGTCCACAGTTGCAGCAGGACCGGTCTCTTCGGCCGCCCGGTCAACTGAAGAACTCCTGTTCAAGCATGGTGCAGAGCGTGTTGCAGACCGGCAGGTGCAGCTCCTGGATCTCCCGGCTGGTGACGCGGGGCACGCGCACGACGCACTCGGCGTGGCTGCTCAGCGCGTCCGTCTCGCGTCCCGCGAGCACTACCCTGGTCAGTCCGAGCGTGCCGGCAACCCGCAGGGCCGCCACCAGGCTCGCCTCCGCTCCATCCGCGGCCGCCACGAACAGCGTGTCGCCTTCCCGGCCATAGGCGTACACCTGCTGAGCGAACACCAGAGACGGTTCGGACCCCGCGGCGATACCGCTCAACAGGCTGCTGGGTCCTGTCAGGGCCAGTGCCGGCAGGGCACCCTGCAGACCATTCGCCAGCTGCTCGCCTGACTGCCCGTGATCCGCGGTCAGCCTTGAGCGAAGCTCCTGCGGCACGGATCTTGCGCGCTGGAAGCCCTTGAGCAGACCGGTCACGAACTGTTCGGCGGTACCGCTGCTTGCACCGTTGCCGCAAGCCAGAAGCAGGCCGCCCCGGCGGTAGTTCTCGCCCAGCAGCTCCACTGCGCGTTCAATGTCGTTGCGGCAGGCGCTCAGCTCGCGGTAGCGGTTCACCAGCCTGTCGATTTCCGGGTAACTCATGCGGACCCCGGTTCCAATGTTAACTCTGCCTGCCAGGGTGTACGGCTGATGCTGAACACGCTGCTGACCCCCTTGTCGCTGGTGATTCCCCACATGCTGTCGGCCACGGTGAACGTGGTCTTCTGGTGGCTGATGAGCAGGAACTGCGTGCCACGCTCCGCCAGCCTCTGCACGAAGCTGGTGAACCGGCTGATGTTGGCCTCGTCCAGTGGCGCGTCCACCTCGTCAAGCACGGCGATGGGCAAACCCTGGTTGCCGCTGCCGTCCATCAGGGCGAACAGGAACGCCAGGGCACCCATGGTGCGCTCGCCGACCGAGAGCAGGTTGAGCTGCGTGGTGCGCTTGCCGGGCGGCTGCAGCCTGATGCCCAGCCCGGTCGGCCGGCCATCCTCGCGCAACGTTTCGATGCCCGCTTCCGCTTCGGGTCCGAAGAGTTCGACGACATGCTTCAGGAAGGCCTCGCGCACGGCCAAAATTGCCGCCTCGCTGCGGCTTGTCACCTCCTGGTCCACTTCATCCAGGCTGTGAAGCAGTTCGTCAGCGGCTTTCTCCGCATCGAGCAGGTCGCCGGACAGTTGCCTGGACCGTAGCCGCTCCTGCTCCAGTTCAGCAGCAGCCCGGTGGTTCACCGGCCCGAGTTCCTCCAGCTCGCGGCTGGCCTCATGCAGCCGGGAACGCAGCCCGCGTTCAGCGCCTTCAATTGGTACGAGGCCGGGCGGGAAGCGGCCCGCCTCCTCGGCAGCTGACTGCAGCATCGTCTCGCGCCTGGCCAGGGTGAGCCGTAGCCGTTCAAGTTGCTGCTGGTGGTTGTTAAGCTCCTCGGCCGTGCCGTCCAGGCGCTGTTCGGCCCTGTTCAGCTGCACCCTTGCTTCACGAAACTCCGCCTCGACCGATTCGAGTACTGCCGGAGGTCTTTTCCGGAGCTCAGCAAGACCGGCGTCCGCTGCCTGAACCTCATGCTCCAGGCGGCTGGCGTCCTGTGCGAGTCCGTCAAGCCGTGCCGCGAGCTGCGTGGCGCGCCCGGCGTCGAGCCGGTGCCGCTCCAGGGCCGACGTGAAGCTGGCGTGGCGCTCCCGCCAGACCGCAAGGTTGCTGCGGGCCTCCTGCTCGGCTGCGGTGGCGGCGGCCAGCTGCGCCGCATGTCCTAAGACCCGTGATTCCGCGTCCCTGGCAGCCTCCTGGGCTACTCGCAGCTCCGTTTCCGGTATCACTCCCGGCAATTCCTGCGCCTCCAGGCGTTCCAGCTCCGCCTGCAGTTGCGCCTCGCGCTGCTCCAGTTCCTGGCGCAAATGCTCCCTGATGGCTGCTTGCTGCCGCTGGCTGGCCTCCAGCTCGCGGGCCGCCTCAAGTTCGTCCTGCAGCCCCTTCAGACCGGTCTGCTGATCACGGACAGCCTGCTGCAATGCGCCCAGCTCGGCCAGTGAGCTTGCAGCCGCTTCACGGGCCGCCGCAGCCTCCGTCCGCAAAGCCGCCAGTTCGCGTGCCTGACCGAGGACACCGGCGTTGCCGTGCCGTTTTCCGCCACTCATAGCGCCGCCCGGGTCCAGGATTTCGCCCTGCAGGGTCACCAGTCGGGGCCGGTCGCTGCGGCGTCTCGCCAAAGCCACGGCGCTGTCGAGGGTCTCCATGATCAGGGTGCTGCCCAGCAGCTGCCGGAAAAGCGGCTCGAAGCGGGGCTCAAAGCTGATGTGCTCGATTGCGGGGCCGATCACGCCAGCCGCCTTGAGCATCTCGCTTCCTGACTGAAGCGGGCGCGAGCGAACCAGGTCCAGAGGCAGGACGGTGACGAATGCGTTCCTGTCTCTGACGACCCGGATGACAGCCTGCGCCTGTTCCGCCGTCTCCACCACGATGTACTCACTGCGACCGCCAAGTGCAGCGGCAATTGCCTGCCGGTGTCTGTCGTCCAGTTCCAGCAGGTCTGCCACCGCTCCTATCGTTCCGTTCAGTCCCGCGGTCAGTGCCACCCGCGGTCCTTCCGCGAAGCCGCTCCGCGCCGCGATGGCAGCCTGCAGCCTCTGTTCCGCGACTTCCAGGCTGCGGGTGGCGGCCAGTGCGTGGGCGTGCTTTTCCTGCGCGGCGTTCAACTGCTCACGGGACCGGTCCAGGAGCGCCTGACTCTGGCCCAGCTGCGCTTCCAGTTCCGGGCTGCGCTCAGGCGGCAGCGACTCAGTTGCGCCAGCAGCTTCCGTGCGCAACCGGTCGCGTGTGCCCTGCAACTGATCGCTGACGGCGGCCATGCGTTCCTGTTGCCGCCCCAATTGCTCCTCACGCTGTCGAATCAGTTCCCTGAGCCGGTCCAGTTCCTGGCGTGCGTCTGCAGCGGCGTCCTCAAGGCCGGGTTGTTCCGCCCGCAGGCCCGCCAGCCGCTCCCTGAGTGCGGCTGCCTGCAGTTCCAGTTCCTCCCCCGAGCCCGTAGGTGGCTCCGGCTCCCGCGCTTCCCGCAACTGGACCAGTTCGGCCTCAAGGAGACCGATCTGTCGCCGGCTGTCCTGGAGCCGCTGCCGGAGCGCCTGGAGATTCCCTTCGGCCAGTCGCACCTCGCCCTTCCAGGCCTCGACAGCCGCTGTGGCACTGCGGTAGCTCTCCTGCTGTTCGCTCAGCAGCTGACGCCTGGTTCTCAGGTCGCTGTCGAGCAATTGCCTGTCTTCTGCGAGGGCTGTCACGGTGGCCTCCAGCTGCACTTCCTGATTGGCCAGTGTCCTGAGCTCACTCTCCAGGCTGCTGCGGCGCATGCCTGCCAGGGTGAACTGCAGGGCGAGCACCTCGCGGCTCAGGTCCGCCTGCCGGCTGGCAGACTCGGCTTCCGCTTCGAGCCTGCCGAGTTGCCGTTCCAGCTCCCCGGACAGGTCCTGCAGCCGGGCCATGTGGTCCCGCGCTCGTGCCAGCCTGGCCTCGGCCTGTTCACGTCTGCCGGCAAGGCGCGCGACTCCGGCGGCCTCCGCCACGAACGACAGCAGGCGCGATGGATCGGCCATCAGCACACTGGATATCTCACCCTGGCCGATGATGGCCAGGCTGCCCTTGCCGAGTCCGGTGCCGCTCAAGGCATCGTCTATGTCCATGAAGCGGGCGGCCCGGCCGTTCAGTCGCAGGCGGCCCGTTCCGTCCCGTTCCAGCGTGCGCTGGACGGACACCTTGCCGCTCGCGAGTTCGACTTCAACCTCGACCTCGGCGTAGCCAACACTGCGCTTCCCGCTTGCCCCGTGGAAGATGAGTTCAGTCTTCTCCCCGGCCCGGAATTCGCTCGCGCGGCCGCCGCCTGTTGCCCAGCGCAATCCGTCGACCACGTTGCTCTTGCCGGAACCGTTGGGACCAGCAATCACGCTCACGCGTGGTGACAGCTCAAGGGTGGTCCGGTTGCCGAAGCTCTTGAATCCGTGCAGCGTGATTGAGCGGATGCGCACCTTGTCGGATCAGTCCCGCGGATAGTTGGCGTAGAGCAGGGCGGCCGCGTGGATTCCGCGCTGATAACCCTCGATGCTGAAGTGCTCGTTGGGCGCGTGCAGGTTGTCCGTCTCCAGGCCCATGTCCAGCAGCACCACGGGTGCGTGCAGCAGTTCCTGGAAGGTGTTGACCACGGGGATGCTGCCGCCGGTGCGGGCGTGCACCGCTTCGCGTCCCCAGACCTGCTCCAGGGCCGCGGCAGCCGCCTGCAGCGCCGGGAAGCCGGCGGGGGTCATTGCCGGCTCGGCCGCGCCCAGTTCAAGGATCTCGACTTCGGTGCCTTCCGGTGCCAGCGATTTCAGGTGTGCGCTCAGCTGCCGGGTAATTTCGGCGCTGTCCTGGTCCGGCACCAGGCGGCAGGAGATCTTGGCCATGGCGGTCGCGGGAATCACCGTCTTGGAGCCTTCGCCCTGGAAGCCGCTGCCGATGCCGTTCACGTCGAGAGTGGGCCGGGTGGAAATCCGTTCCAGCACGCTGCGATTCGCCTCACCGGTACCGTTCTTTACGCCCACCTGGTTCAGGAAACGAGTCGGATCGAACGGCACTTCTGCCATCAGTGCCTTGTCCTCGTCACTGAGTTCGTTCACTCTGTCGTAGAAACCGGGGACGGTGACGCGGCCGTCATCGTCGTGCAGGCTTGCCAGCATCCGGCTCAGGACATGAATCGCGTTGGGCACCGCGCCGCCGTAGGCGCCCGAATGCAGGTCACGCGACGCCGTGCGGATCCGGACCTCCACGTAGACCAGTCCGCGCAGGGCCCGGGTCAGGCTGGGTACGCCGGGCGCAACCATGGCGCCGTCGCTGATGATGACCGCGTCGGCCGCCAGTTCCTCCACGTGTTCCCTGATGTAGCTGTCAAGGTTCGGGCTGCCGATCTCCTCTTCGCCCTCGATCAGGAATTTCAGGTTCACCGGCAGGTCTTTTCCCGCCGCCAGGGCGGCCTCGACACCCTTGATGTGGGCATAGAACTGGCCCTTGTCGTCGCTGGCGCCACGTGCCCAGATCTGACCGTCCCTGATTACCGGATCGAAGGGGTCGGTCTCCCAGAGTTCCAGCGGTTCGGGTGGTTGCACGTCATAGTGCCCGTATACGAGCAGGGTGGGGAGCGACGGATCCTGCATGCGCTCGGCAAACACCACAGGATGCAGGGCAGTGGGCCGTACCTCTGCCCTGAACCCGAGCCGCTCCAGGCTTGCGACCACGAACTCCGCAGCCTCCTGCATGCTGTCCTTGCGGGCAGGGTCGGTTGAGACGGATGGAATCTTCAGGAGTTGGGTGAGTTCCGTGGTGAAGCGGTCTGCATTGTTGCTCAGGAAGGCTGTCAGTCGTTCGTCAGGCATTCTCCGAGTATAGCTGCCGCTCAACCCTCGCTGTCTTCCGGCCCGTCCGGGGAGATCTGCCGCTGGTAGCTGCGCATGCGGTCCTGGAGCTGACCCTGAAGGTTGCCGATGCGGTTCTCCATGTTCTCCTGCAGGTTGTCGAGCGTGCGGCGCAGGCGGATTATCTCCTCCACGCCCGCCAGGTTCACGCCTAGTTCCTGGGTGAGCCTGCGGATTTCCCGCAGGTGCTCCACGTCCCGCTGCGAGTAGAGGCGCGTCTTGCCGGCGCTGCGGCTCGGTTCTATGAGCCCTTTGCGTTCGTACAGCCGCAGTGTCTGGGGATGCATGTCAACGAGCTCGGCGGCCACACTGATCACGTAGAGCGGCTTGTCCTTGTCGATGTCCTGCTCCTCCTGCCGCCCCTTTTCCCGGAAATCGTCCTCAGCCATGTGTCACTCCCTTGTTGCTGCTGAAGAGCCCGCGCGCGAAGCGCCACAGTCCCCGCAGCAGATCATGCCTGACCGTCACCAGCAGGTCGCCACCAAGGCCACCGCCGGGAACCCTGATTGTCTGGCCACTCCTGGTCCCCCCGGGAATCCGCACGTCGGTTCCCAGCACCTCCGTGCCCACGCCACGCTCGGCCTCGAAAGGTGCAACGAAGACCTCGGTGTGGATGTCGTTTCCGCTCAGCCTGGTATTGGCCGGCAGCTGGATGTTCAGCGTCACCAGGGCGTCCCCCGGCGGGTTGCCGGGACCGCCGACGCCGCGCAGCCGCAGCTTCCGGCCCTGGCCCACCCCGGCGGGAACGGAGAGCTCAACGACGCTGCCACCGCGCAGCACGCCGCTGCCGACGCAGCGCTGGCAGCGTTGCCGGTTTGCCACGCCCGAGCCGCGGCATTCGGGGCAGACACTGGGGCCTTTGATGTGCACGTGCGTGGTGCCCCCGGTGCGCGCCAACTTGAGCGGGATGGCTGCGGTTAGTTCACGGTGTTCCCCGGGCAGCAGGCCGGAGCGCCGCATCATGCCGGAGACCATTCCGAACAGCATGTCGAACACGCTGTTGCCTGTCCGTGGCATACCCTGGTGCCTGTCCCAGTTCACATGCACGTCGGCCTCACGGAAGACCGATTGCCAGTCAACGTTGTTGAAGTCGGGCCGTGCCGCTGCTGTACCGTGACTGTCCAGCCGGGCACGGGCAGCCGGATCCCTCAGGATCGCGTAGGCTTCAGACACTTGCTTGAAGCGTTCCTCAGCATGCGCGTCACCAGGATTGCGGTCCGGGTGGTGCTGCATTGCCAGCTTGCGGTAAGCGCTCTTGATTTCGGTTTCGCTGGCGCTGCGCTCCACTCCCAGGACGACGTACGGGTTGTCGGTCACTTGCGCCACAGACAGTGATTGTAACATTTCCTGAGCCTGTTCCTGTCATGGCTGAATGCGTGCGGTGCCCTATTCGCAGGCGCGGGGCAGTGAGATAATCCCGGAATGAACAGACTGCTCAAGTACACCCTAATCAGCCTCGGGCTTCTGCTGGTTCTCAGCGCCTGCACCGTGACCACCCGCTTGGACGGTCAGCTCACCGGCCGCGTGCGCTTTGACACGCCGGTGCGTGCCGACCAGCTGATCACTGAGTTCACCCCGACACGGGGCACAGGCGCCATCTACGAGGTGGGCGACGACATCAGTTTCACGATCCGCAGCAGCCGCAGCGGCTACGTCACCCTCTCCTACCTGGACAGCCATGGCAACTTCGGCACCTTCGCCCGCAACCTGCGCGTGCACGCCGGCCGCTCAACCATTTCCGGACCGGACGGCAACCACCGGTTCACTGTGGCCGGACCAAGAGGCATCATGCAGATCAGGGCTTCGTTCACCAGTGACCGGACCAACGAGTCGGCCGTCCACTTCGTCGGCAGGGGTGGCAGCAGCGGCTGGAACTCCGTGCTGGTGCTCGACGTCCAGGGCCAACCTGTCTATGACGCGGTGCAGACCTACGTCGAAGTCCGCTGAACCAATGAGCTTTCGCTGATAAGGCCCGGGTACCG
This sequence comes from uncultured bacterium, assembly GCA_964393655.1. Taxonomy (GTDB): domain Bacteria; phylum Deinococcota; class Deinococci; order Deinococcales; family Trueperaceae; genus CALDPK01. Next base: position 27,272 of record CAYMUK010000002.1, read on the forward strand.
GCACAAGTGCCAACCCGGGCCTTACACCATGTCCGGCGCAAAAGTCCTGCCTGTCCGTATGCGGTACAATGGGCCTACCTGTAACAGGCAGGGAGGAAATTTTGGCAGGTCATAGCAAGTGGTCGCAGATAAAGCGGAAGAAGGCGGCCAACGACAACGCGCGTGGCAAGACAATCAGCAAGCACATCCGGGCCATCCAGACAGCCGTCCGCAGTGGCGGCAGCGGGGACCCGGCCACCAACCTGGCTCTGAAGAACGCGCTGGCAGCAGCGAAGACAGACGATGTCACCGCGGACACGATTGACCGGGCCATCGAACGGGCTCTGGGCAGCGCCGAGGGCGGTAACTTCGAGGAGGCCGTGTACGAAGGCTATGGTCCCGCTGGAGTCGCCATTGTGGTGGAAGCTCTGACTGACAACCGCAACAGGACGGCCGCCGAGGTCCGCCACGTATTCAGCAAGCATGGCGGGAACATGTCGGGCTCGACTGCCTGGCAGTTCGACAGCCGCGGTGTGATTGTACTGCCAGCTGTCGCTGACGACGTGCAGGACCTGGCCATCGAGCTCGGTGCGCTCGACCTGGAAATCGACGACGGGGAGCTCACCATCTACACCGCCCCCACCGATCTCTACAGTGTGGTGGAGGGCCTGCAGGAACAGGGTTTTGAAGCAGCCGTGAGTCAGCTCACCAAGTTGCCGCAGACGCCGGTTGAGCTGGATGAGGATGACAGCGCCAAGGTGGTCAGGATCCTCGAAGCTTTCGAGGATCTGGACGACGTGCAGAATGTCTACAGTACTGCCAGCCTGGCTGAAGGGATCGCGGACTGAGTGGAAACCGGAGGGGTTGAGGTGACGTTGCCGACCATAGGCTGGAACGAGTTGCCGCAGGTCAATGCGGCGCAGATGCAGCAGCTGATCATGCTGGCAACCGGCAAGTATGCGCTTGATGAGCGGGTGCTGATCGAGCACACGGGCCGTAACCTGGCCAACCTGGTTGAGCTGGTGGGCGGAGACGGCCCCATCCTGGTGGTTGCCGGACGAGGCAACAACGGTAGCGGCGGCCTGGCGGCCGCCCGCATGCTGGCCGCACGCGGCCGGCGCATCTGGGTGGTGCCGACCCACGAGGTCGGGAACTACTCGGGCACGCCGCGCGAGCAGCTGGAGCTGCTGGACAACTACGACGGCATCCGCGTCCGCACGAGCCTGCCCAAGATGAAATTCAGCTGCGTAGTCGATGCCGCCATAGGCACGCACCTGGAAGGCCCACCCCGTGGCAGGACCCTGGACGTTATCACTGTCATCAACAACCTGAGCGGCAGCTGTGTCGTGTCACTGGACGTTCCCACCGGCATGTCCGTCGATGACGGCAGTACGCCGGGTGCCGTGGTGGAGGCCAGCCACACCCTGGCGGTAGCGCTGCCCAAACGGGGTGCGCCTCCGGGCGGGCACGTTGGTGAGCTGTACCTGGGCGACGTCGGCCTGCCGCCCCGGCTCTACGACGACCTGGGTCTGGAAAACGTCAAGCTCACCGACTGGATAACCAGGATCACTCCCTGAATATCCGAAGTTCAAAAGCGAAATTCCTGAATGAATTAAGAAGGGAGTCCGCAACTTAAGCGGACTCCCTTTTCTGTCTGGTAGGCGCGGGCGGGATTGAACCGCCGACCTCTACAGTGTCAATGTAGCGCTCTCCCCCTGAGCTACGCGCCTGCACTTGCTGCCGCCTCTCGCTCCAATCTGGAGTTTGGAGGCGCCGACCGGATTCGAACCGGTGAATCGAGGATTTGCAGTCCTCTGCCTTACCACTTGGCTACGGCGCCATACCTGCCGGCCGCGTCGCCCGACTGGCGCCAAGGCGAACGTAAGATTATCACCCGGCCGTCGTACAAGTCAAACTGCTGAGGGGCCGACCAGAAGCCGGTCCCTCAGCAGGACTTCCTTCACGCAATCAGTGCGTTCAGTAGGTGACGCTCCTTGTAGTCTCGCCGCGCATTTCGCCGTCGTCGACGACAAGCCGGACCTCGTGCTCGCTGCCGTCCACCGTGGCACGGTAGGTGACCAGGTAGCCGGAGGCCAGGATGTCGCTGATGGGCAGCGCAGTCAGGTCGAACACGTCGTCCTTGTTGAATTCAACATGCGTGCCGCCGGTGGCTTCTGCGCCGGTAAGCTGGGCCATGTCGAAGTGCCGGTCCTGCAACTCGTAGTCGTACTCCGGCGAGAGCACGTGGACGACGCAGTCGCCACTCAGGTCGGCGATGACGTCAGCCGGTGCGGGTGGCTGCCAGCGGCTGTCGGCGGGAATGCCGTCACCCGGATTGATGTCCGACCAGGAGTAGACGTCGGTGATGACTATCAGGATGCACTGTGCTCCCACGCGCCAATCGAGGTTGTCGCGGGCGAACTGCAGCGCCCCCAGGCCGTTCTCCGCAAGCGCCCAGCCACCGCGTGCCGTCTGGTCCGAGATGAACGCCTGGAAGGAGGCGATGTCCTCCGAAAGGGGGAACGTGGGGCGGTCGTCGGAGTCGAACGCCGGGGGTTCATCCCCTGCCAGGCTCTCTCCCAGCAGCGTGCTGCCGGCGGCCAGCGTATCGAAGGCATCGCCATAGGTGACGCTGCCCAGGCGCACATCAAGCCCACTCGAGTCCAGGTACTCCGCGAACTCCAGGATGCCGTCCTTGACCGAGTCGATGGCACTGAGCATGCTGCTGGTGGTGTCGAACACGAAGGCGATGTCGGCACCGGCGCGTACGCCGCCGCCGATTTCCTCCACAGTTATTCCCTTGACCACCGAATCCTCCACGACGGTGAAGGTCGACCGCAGGTCCAGCGAACCGAGACCGGCCTCGCCCGCCGCCATGCCGGCAACATTCAGCGTGACCAGATTGTTCGCGTCCGGTTCGCTGGGGGTGAAGCTGGGTCGCACGGTCGGATTCTCGATGGTGGCGGGCGGTGCGGTACCGGGATCCGCGTAAGGATCGGCTCCCCCGCCAGCCTCGGGCTGCTGGCCACAGCCGGCCAGAATCAGTGCGACTCCCGCAATTATCACGTAGATTGCTCTTTTCATTTTCTGTCCCCTCCTGTTGGCGACCAGAAATACTGTCACCGACAGGACTGACGATAGGAGACCGCCGTCAATGCACCGTCAAACGGCCGTCAAAACGTTGCAGCCCACCTGGCCGCAGGTACAATCAGCTGCATGAGTGATGCCAGTGCAACCGCTGCACCAATGAAATTCGCCCACTTGCACCAGCACACCGATTACAGCCTTCTGGACGGCGCTGCACGCATTTCCGACCTCATCGACTGGGTGAAGGAAGTGACGCCCGACAACCCTGCCGTGGCCATGACGGACCACGGGAACATGCACGGGGCCGTGCAGTTCTACAAGACAGCCACAGCCGCCGGTGTCAAGCCGATTCTTGGTTTTGAGGCCTACGTGACCTCAGGCTCGCGGTTCGACAGGCGCAGGCCCGAATCACGGCTGGACGGTGGTTACTTCCACCTGACACTGCTGGCCAGGGACTTCGAGGGCTACCAGAACCTCTGCCGTCTCAACTCCCGGGCCTGGCTCGAGGGTTTCTACACCAAACCCCGCATCGACCTGGAGCTGCTGAAGGAGCACAACAGCGGCATCATCGCGCTCTCCGGCTGCCTCGGCGGCCAGCTGCCGCGCACCCTGCTGGACGCCAGCTTCGAACAGGGTGAAGCCCTGCTGGAACAGTACCTGCAGGTCTTCGGCGCAGACCGCTATTTCATCGAACTGCAAGACCACGGAATCGACGAGCAGAAGCGCCTGAACCCCATGCTCAGGGAGCTGGCGCTGAAGCACGGGCTCGGCATGGTGGCCACGAACGACGGCCACTACGTCCGCAAGGCCGACGCCAAGCCGCACGACGCTCTGCTCGCCATCCAGACGAAGAAACTGATTTCCGACGAGGTCCGCTTCAAGTTCCCCTGCGACGAGTTCTACGTGAAATCACCGCAGGAGATGGCGCTGGCCATCCCGGAGACCGAGTACTCGCAGGCGCTCAGCAACACCATGCTGATTGCCGACATGTGCAACGTGGAGCTCCCCATCGGAAAGAAGCGCGTCTACCAGATGCCGGTCATCGAGGTTCCCGAGGGCCGCACCCTGGCCGAGGAACTGCGCGTGCAGAGTTACGCCGGCATGAGCCAGCGCTATCCGGAACTGACCGACGAGATGTGGCGCGCGTACCTGGCCTGCGCCGGCAAACCCGCCGAAGGAACCCTGGAGGACACCCTGCTGGCCCTGGCCCGCGTCGCCGAGACCGGGCTGCGGGACGCCGAACCCGGGGCGAACTTCGGCAGCTACGCCTACCCGCACCTTGACGCCTTCGAGCAGGAATGGCCGGACAGGGAGGCGCTGGTCAAGCTGCGGCGCGTCGAATTCGAACTTGGCGTCATCATCGCCATGGGCTTCCCCGACTACTTCCTGATCGTCGCCGACTTCATCAACTGGGCGAAGGACGAAGGAATCGCCGTCGGCCCCGGCCGCGGCTCCGGCGCCGGCTCGATAGTGGCGTACGCCCTGCGCATCACCAACGTGGAGCCGCTCGGCTTCAACCTGCTGTTCGAACGCTTCCTGAACCCGGACCGCGTCAGCATGCCGGACTTCGACATCGACTTTTCCGACACGCGCCGCGGCGAGGTTATCGACTACGTGCGCAAGAAGTACGGCGAGGACAAGGTGGTGCACATCGCCACCTTCGGGACCATGGCCTCCAAGGCCGCCATCCGCGACGCCGCACGCGTGCTCGACGTGCCCTACGGGGAGGCCGACAAGGCCAGCAAACTGATCCCCGTCATCTTCGGCAAATCCAGGAGCATCAGCGACAGCCTCAAGGAAGTTCCCGAGTTCCGTGAACTCTACGAGGCCGGCGCCAGCAGCTTCATCGACGTCGCCATGGCGATCGAGGGCCTCACCCGCCACGCCTCCGTGCACGCGGCCGGCGTCATCATCGGACGCGACGCCATCGACGACCTGGCCCCAGTCTTCCGCAGCAACGACGGCCAGGCGGTGGTCCAGTACGACATGGGATCCATCGAGGACCTGGGTTTCATCAAGATGGATTTCCTGGGGCTGCGCACCCTGTCGTTCATCGAGGCCGCCGTAAGGATCGTGGCGGAATCGAAGGGCGTCCAACTGGACCCTGATTCATTCCCGATCGACGATGAGCTGACCTACGACCTGTTCTGCCGCGGCGACGCCAAAGGTGTATTCCAGTTCGAATCCGCCGGCATGATCGACCTGCTCAGGCGCGTGGGTCCCAGGCGCCTGGAAGACCTGATCGCCCTGAACGCCCTCTACCGGCCGGGGCCTATGGAGAACATCCCCACGTTCGCCAGGCGCTTCACCGGACAGGAGGAGGTTTCCTTCAAGGATTACCCCCAGGCCGAGGCAATCCTGGAGCCGATCCTGCGCGAGACGTACGGCATTCCCGTCTACCAGGAGCAGGTCATGCAGATAGCTCAGGCTGTGGCCGGCTACACCCTCGGTGAGGCCGACATCCTCAGGCGCGTGATGGGCAAGAAAAAGGTCGACGAGATGACCGCGCAGCGCGACTCATTCCTTGCCGGCACGGACCGCCAGGGCATCGAGCGGCCAGAGGCTGAACGCATCTTCGACCTGCTGGAGAAGTTCGCCAACTACGGTTTCAACAAGAGCCACAGCGCGGCCTACGTGATCCTGGCCTACCAGACTGCCTACCTGAAGGCCCACTACCCCGTCGAATTCGCGGCGGCCCTGCTCACTGTGGAGCGCGCCAACTCGGACAAGGTCGCGGAGTACGTCGGCGACGCCCGTTCCATGAACGTCGACGTGCTGCCGCCCGACATCAACGAGTCCCGGGCCGACTTCACGCCGGTGGGCGACGTCGTCCGCTTCGGCCTCTATGGAATCCGCAACGTCGGTGAAGCGGTTATCGACGACATCATCCGTGAACGCGCCAAGGGTGGCCCTTTCCGCGACCTGTTCGATTTCGCCAAGCGGGTTCCCGGACTCAACCGGCGCGGGCTCGAGTACCTGGTCAAGGCCGGAGCTTTCGACAACCTGGGCGACCGCAGCAGCCAGCTGGCAAGTGTCGAAATGGCGCTGAAGTGGGGCACCGAGCAGCGCGAGCAGGCCGCCGGCGGTCAGATGGGCCTGTTCGGCGACATGGAAGTGGCTCCCCCACCAGTGGTGCAGCAGGAACCACACAGCCGGCTGGAGCTACTGACGATGGAGAAGGACTCGCTCGGCCTCTACATCTCGGATCACCCGATGAACTCCTACCCCGGACTCGCGGGTGCCGCAAGCTGCAGCGTCGCCGCCGCCGAGCGCTGGTTCCTTAAACTCGACCCGGGCGACCTGAAGCGGGGCCGCGCCCGGATCTCACTGACGGGGATCCTGCAGCGCGTCAACAAGCGCCTGACCAGGCGGGGCACCATGATGGCAAACTTTGAGATCGCCGACGAATCCGGGAGCCGCGAAGTCGTGGCGTTCTCCCGGGCCTATGAGGCCATGGCCGACCAGCTGCAGGACGAACTGCCGGTGGTCCTGGTGGCGGAGGCGTCGCTGGAGGATGGCGAGTTCAGACTGGTGGCCGAGCGGCTGATTCCCTGGGAAGAACGCGCGAACCTGCCGCAGGTCATGCTGTTCGACTTCGCCAGCGACGAGGTTTCACGCGACAGTCTGCTGGAACTCAGGTCCAGGCTGGATGAGCACAGTGGTGTGGTCCCGGTGCGCTTCCGGGTGAAGTCCGGCGATGAGCTGATAACTTACGCACCTGAAGGCGTCCGTTTCGACCCGGATGCCCTTGAGGTCCTGCGCAGCGAATGCCCCTGGCTGAACCCTACGCTGACGCTCGACCGCGAGCAGCTGCTGCGTGACCGCGGGCAGAACCCGTGGGCGGCCCCGGCCGCCAGGGAGACCGCCAGTGTCGATGTGCCCTTCTAGTGGAGCTTCCGTCCACCCGACACCAAAGGCACCTCTGGCGTCATAAACTGGCGCACATGAAGGGATCTGATTTCATGAACAAGGTTGTTACCCCGTCGCTGCTTGTGGCGACCATACTGGGCGGAGGCCTGCTTATCGCCCGCCGGAGCCTGGCATTCGCGAGCGACGCGCCAGTAGCGCAGACCGGCGCGGACGAACTCCGCATACCCGACGGCTGGACAGAGGTGGAGGCAAGCGCGGAGCGTGAGCTCACCTTCACCGGCGCCGAGCAGGTGCTGAAGGAGGGCAGCGAGTACGCGGCACTCATCCAGACCAGCGCCGGCACCATCCAGGTGGAGCTGTACGCCGACCGGGCGCCAGTAACAGTGAACAATTTCGTGTTCCTGGCCCTCAACCGTTACTACGACGGCATCGTCTTCCACCGTGTGCTGGAGGATTTCATGGCCCAGACAGGCGATCCGACCGGTACTGGCACCGGCGGGCCCGGTTACGAGTTCCAGGATGAGTTCCATCCGGACCTTACGCACGACAGCGCGGGTGTCCTGTCCATGGCCAACGCCGGTCCGGGCACCAACGGCTCGCAGTTCTTCATCACTTTCCGCGACACGCCTCACCTGGACAACAGGCACAGCGTGTTCGGCCGTGTCACAGCCGGCATGGATGTGCTGGACGAGCTGACCCGCATCGACCCTGGCCAGCCCAACCAGGTGGTGCAGCTCAGCGACACGCTGGCCGACCTGGCCGCCCAGGGCATCGAACTGCCCGGTGACGACAGCCTCACGCTTGAAGCCTACCTGGAGGAGTCGCTCGGCGCCATTCCCGCGCGTGGCCGGACCTTCGAACTGGCGGGCCGCAGCGGCCTGATCGGAGCCACCAACGCGGGCGAGCTCGTAGCCGGCTTCTGGCCCATCCCGGACTTCATGGAACGGGTTGTCATCCTGGAGCGCAGCGCGGACTGATTCCACCTGGAAGCAGACCAACCGGGCCGCTGTTCACTTACGAACAGCGGCCCTTTCACGTAATCCGCAGCGATTTCCGCTATCTCAGCCAGGCAGCGGAGCGACCTCGAGCTGCCGCTGCCGGCTTGCCTGGGCCAGGTGCTCGATGAACCCGGCGGCCGGAACCAGGTTCTGTGCGTCCTCCTTGCGACTGCGGTAGCTGACGAGATCACCTGCCAGTTCCTTCTCGCCGAGGATGACGATGTAGGGGATCTTCAGCAGTTCCGCGTCCCGGATGGCGGAATTCATACGCTCGCTCTCCGCGGCGATGCCGGCACGGAGTCCGGCAGCCTGCAGCCTGGCCACGAACTCCAGTGACTGCTCCCGGAACCTGTCCGAGATGGGCACCACGCGCACCTGCTCCGGCGCCAGCCACAGCGGCAGGTCGCCTGCGAAGTGCTCGATCATCACGCCCATGAAACGCTCCGTGGATCCGGTGACCGCCCGGTGGAGGACCACCGGGGTGCGCTTGCCGCCGTCCTCCGCGACGTACTCGCAGCCAAGGCGGGCGGGCTGGATGAAGTCGACCTGGATTGTCGACAGCTGCCACTCCCGTCCCAGGGCATCGTGCGCCATGAAGTCCGCCTTGGGCCCGTAGAAGGCGGCCTCGCCGTACGCCTCGACGTAGTTCACGCCCTCTGAGTCCAGCGCACTGCGCAGCGCCTCCGTGGCCCGGCTCCACTTCTCGTCATCCGCCACGTACTTGCCTTCGTCGCCCCGGAGCGAGAGCTGCACGTAGTAGTCGCTCAGCCCGTAGGTTTCCAGCGTCTGCCGTACCAGGCGCAGCGCCAGGGCGAACTCGGACTGGATCTGCTCCTCGGTGCAGAAAATGTGGGCGTCGTCCTGCGTAAGCGCCCGGACGCGGGTCAGCCCGTTCAGCTGTCCCGACTTCTCGAACCGGTACAGCGTCGCGAACTCCGCAAGCCGCAGCGGCAGGTCACGGTATGAGTGGTGCTGGGTGTTGAACAGCGTCATGTGGCTCGGGCAGTTCATCGGCTTCAGCCGGTAGCGCACCTCGTCATCGACCATGGCCGGGAACATGTCTTCCTCGTAGTTCTCGATGTGCCCGGAACGTTCGTACAGTTCCTCCTTGACCACATGGCCGGTCCAGACGTGGTCATAGCCGAACTCGGTCTGCTGCTCGCGCACGAACCGTTCCATCTCATGGCGGACTATCTCCCCGCGCGGCAGGAACAGGGGCAGGCCCGGACCGACCTCGTCGGCAAAGGTGAACAGCTTCAGTTCCCGTCCCAGCTTGCGGTGGTCGCGCTTGCGCGCTTCCTCGAGCTGCCACAGGTGGTGGTCCAGTTCCTCGCGGGTGTTGAACGCGACGCCGTAAACCCGCTGCAGCATCGGCCGTGACTCGTCACCACGCCAGTAGGCTCCCGCCAGGCTCATGAGCTTGAAGTGTTTCGGCACCTGGCTGGTCGCCGGCACGTGCGGCCCGCGGCACAGGTCGGTGAAGCCCTCCTGCTCATAGAAGGTGAGCGGGACGTCCTCCGGCAGGTCGTTGATCAGCTCCTGCTTGTACGGGTCGCCGAGTTTGCGGAACCGCTCCAGCGCTTCACTGCGCGGCAGCTCGAACTTTCTTAGCTTCAGGTCCGACTTGATGAGCGCGCGCATCCGCTCCTCGAGTTTGGGCAGGTCCTCGGGCGTGAGATTGCGCGGCAGGTCGAAATCGTAGTAGAAACCGTTCTCGATGACCGGTCCGATGCCCATCTTTACGGACCCCGGTTCGTGCCCTTCGGCCACAAGGTGCTCACGAACCGCCTGGGCGGTGATGTGAGCCAGGGTGTGACGTCCGAAATCGACGATCTCCGGGTCCTTGCTGGTCAGAATCGCGACGGTAGCACCGTCAGGCAAGGTAGTGAACAGGTCGGTCACGTGACCGTCAACCCGAATTCCCCGGGCCGCCTTGGCGAGCCCCGGCCCGATGGCCGCTGCGACGTCGAAACCAGTCGCGCCGCTGGCCAGTTCGAGATTCCTGCCGTCCGGTAGAACTACCTGCATCTTGTTGTCCAGCCTTTCCCTGCCGCACCTGGGCGGCATCAGCCAATTGTGACACAGGCGACTGCGCCCGGCCAGCCCGCCAATTCGCGGCGTTATACTCCCTGCATGCATCTAGTGGCCATCAGCAGCAGTGACGCGGAACTGCTGCGGCTCCTGTGGCGTTTCCGCGACCCGCTCGGCCGCTTCCACCTGCACACTATCGCTGAGCACGATGCCACCCAGCTGCTGCCGGCCCTGGCGCCCATGGAGTTCGCTGGCGCGGTCGTTCTGGGTCCGGATGACCAGACCGACGTCGCGCATCTGCTGCAGCGCAGCAGCATGGAGGTGCAGGAATCCGGGGCGGCTGACACCGTGACGGTCACGCCTGCCGGACTGATCGGCGAGTACAATTTCGGCCGCGCGCTGGGCCAGATGCTTAAGGCAGCCGGGTGGGACGCCCGCAATTCCCGCGTCAGCATCCTGGGTTCCGGCCCTCGCGTACGGGCAGCTGCCCGCGAGGTCTCCTCCATGGGGGCATCGCAGCTGGCCATTCTGGCAGCGAGCCGGCCCGAAGCGGAACAGTCCGCCCCGCGCCTGGCAGCCTCGACCCAGGTCGCCGCCCGCACCTTCGCCGATCCACTGGCCGCGCGCCATCTGCTTGACAGCGACCTGATCATCCGCCTTGATTCCCGCATGGGCGTGCCTTTCGAGGCCCTTGGCCCTCACCTGACCCTGGTTGACCTGGGTCTTGAGGACGTCAGCAAACTGCGCAGCCAGGCACTCAACATGGGCGCACTGAG
>CAYMUK010000003.1:0-35695 GCA_964393655.1 uncultured bacterium
CCCGCGAATTCATCCGCAATGCCCTTTCACCCGCCAAGGTCGGACTCATCGACATCGACTCGGACAGGGAAGAGGCCCGCGTGACCGTCGGCAGCGACCAGCTTTCCCTCGCCATCGGCAAGGGTGGCCAGAACGTGCGTCTGGCAGCCAAACTCACCGGCTACAAGATTGACCTGGCCGCCTCGGAATCAGTTAGCGACCTGGACGCCGCCATGCAGGCAGCCGCCAGCCGTACCGAGGATTCCACAGCCAGTGACAGCTCCCGTGCAGCTTTCGACGCCCTCTTCGGCAGCGACTCGGCGGGTGAAGAACCCGCCGCCTCCGACGATGAAACCGCCGGAACGGCAGATGCTGAAGCTGAGGCCGCCGAGACACCGGCCCCCGACACAGCGGGTGAAGAAGAGGGGAGCAGCGCATCCTGAGCGCAGCCACCGGCCGGCAGAAGCACGTACCGCTAAGGCGCTGCGTGGCCTGCCGGCGTTCCCTGCCGCAGCGGGAACTCACCCGCTTCCACCGCGACGCGAGCGGCAAATGGCAGCTGGACAGAGGTGTGCGGGAAGGCCGCGGGGCCTGGCTGTGCCAGTCCCCTGACTGCAGGACAAACAAGGCGCTGGGGCGGTTCTTCCGCGCCCAGGCAGCCGGAATCGCGACAGAACTGCGCGAGCGTGAAGAGGATGGAGGGTTGAATGTCTGAGAAGGTACGGATTTACCAGCTGGCCAAGGACCTTGATCTGGAGACCAAGGCAATGCTGGACATACTTGACGAGATGGGGGTGGAGTACAAATCGCACTCCAGCACCCTGGACGAAGAAACAGCCGACACAGTGAGGCAACTTGTTGCCGACGACATCGGCAACAAGGCTGAGGGCGCGTCAGAGGCCGCCGAGCCCGACACCGCCGCAGGTGGTGAGAAGGAAGCCGACGCGGAACCGGCAGTTCCCGCGCAGCAGCCCACAGGCACCGGCTCCAAGGGCAAGAAGAAGAAAAAGGGCGCAGCTGCCACGCCAGCCGGCGGCATGCAGTTGCGCGCCCCCGTCGTCACCGTCATGGGTCACGTCGACCACGGCAAGACCTCCCTCCTCGACTACATCCGCAAGACCAAGGTGGCGGACAAGGAAGCCGGCGGCATCACCCAGCACATCGGTGCCTACCGCGTGGAAACCGCGAACGGTCCGGTCACCTTCCTGGACACCCCTGGCCACGAGGCGTTCACCAGCATCCGCCAGCGCGGCGCCAACGCCACTGACATTGCCGTAATCGTGGTGGCTGCGGACGACAGCATCATGCCGCAGACCCGTGAGGCGGTGGCTCACGCCCGCGCCGCCGGCGTGCCCATCATCGTGGCCATCAACAAGTCGGACCTGCCGCAGGCCGACCCGAACCGCGTCAAGCAGGACCTGATGCAGCTGGAACTGGTCGCCGAGGACTACGGCGGCGACACCGTCGTGGTCGAGATAAGCGCCAGGACCGGACAGGGCATTGACGGCCTGCTCGAGATGATCTCGCTGGTCGCCGAACTCGAAGACCTGAAGGCCGATCCGACCGCGGAAGTGCAGGGCATCATCATCGAGTCCGTCCTGGACAAGCAGGCGGGCGTTCTCGCCACCGTACTCGTCCAGCAGGGCACCCTGCGCGTGGGCGACTACATCGTCTCCGAAGAGGTCTGGGCCAAGATCAGGCGCCTGACGGACCACGCCGGCAAGTCGGTCAAGGAAGCCGGTCCCGCCACTCCCGTGCAGGTGCTCGGTTTCAGCAAGCAGCCGGTCGCGGGTGACCGCGTCCTGGGCGCGGAGGACGAGGCCAGCGCCAAGCAGCTCGCCGCCAGCCGCGAGGACCAGCGCAAGGAAGATGAGCGCAGCGAGATCGGCCGCAAAAACATCACCCTGGCTGACCTGTTCAGCCAGACCAAGGTGGTGACGCTCAACATCATCCTGCGCGCCGACACCCAGGGTTCACTGGAAGCGCTGCGCGGCGTCCTGGAGAAGGAAGCCGAAGGCGTAAGCGAAGTCGACCTGAACATCATGCTGGCGGAAGTGGGCGCACCCACTGACAGCGACCTGCTGCTGGCCAGCACGGCGGATGCCACGGTGTTCGCATTCGGTGTCAACCCTCCGGGCGGCGTCATCAAGTCCGCTGAACGCCAGGGCATCCCGCTGCGCACCTACAAAATCATCTACCAGCTGATCGAGGACGTCCAGCGCATGATCCGCGGCCAGATTGAACCCGAGTTCGAGGAGAAGATCATCGGCCACGCCACCGTGCGCCAGGTCATCCGCGTGCCCCGCGAAGGCAACATCGCAGGCTCCTATGTCACCGACGGCGTGATCCGCCGCGGTGCCAAGGCACGCCTCACCCGTGACGGCCGCGAAGTCTACAAGGGCACCATCGCCCAACTCCGCCGCTTCAAGGACGACGTCCGCGAGGTAAGCACCGGCTTCGAGTGCGGCATTCTGCTGCAGAACTACGACAACGTGCAGGAGAACGACATCATCGAGGCATACGAGATGGTCGAGGTACCCGTCTGACATGCGGCAAGCCGACAGCGTTAGAATCGGGCTCGTGAACCACGCAGCCAACAGGAGTCTTTCATGAATCAACGCATCTTCACCGGCATCATGCTGCTCGGCCTGGTAATCCTGTCGATCGCCTACATCTGGCAGCCATGGAACCAGGAAGAATCCAGCCTGAAGCTCGGACTGGACCTGCAGGGAGGCCTGCGCGTCATGCTCGAGGCCGACGGGCCGGTACCCGAGCCGGAGCAGCTTCAGGCTGCGCGCAACGTGATCGAGCACCGTGTCAACGAATTCGGCGTGTCCGAGCCGCTCATCCAGACGAGCGGCAGCAACCGGATCATCGTCGAGTTCCCCGGTCTGACGAGCGACCAGCAGGACCGCGCACTGGAACTCATCGGCCAGCAGGCGCAGCTGGAGTTCCGCCTGGTCCGCCAGGGCCGTTTCGATCCGCTCACGGTGGATGACCTGGAAGACGTCGCCTTCACCGGTGAGGTAATCAGCAACGCGAGTGCCGCCTACAACAGCATGGCCGGCGCTTCGATAGGTCCGATGGTCACCTTCGATATCCGCGGCAGCGACCAGCAGGCGTTCGGCAACTTCACCGGTACCAACCTGGGCAGGCGCATGGCAATCGTCATGGACGGCTCGGTCATCACCGCCCCGCAGCTGAACGGCCGCATCTCCGATTCCGGTCAGATAACCGGCATCGGCAGCCTGGAGGAAGCGTCCGACCTGGCGCTGGTGCTTAGGAGCGGTTCGCTGCCCTTCAACCTGAACGTTGAAGAGGTCAGGAGCATCGGTCCGACCCTGGGGCAGGACTCCATCGAGGCGGGAACCCTGGCCGGCGTCGGCGGTGCCATCCTCGTCATCATCATGGTGTTCCTGATCTACGGTCCACTGTTTGGTGGCGTGCTCGCACTGGGGCTGCTCATTGCCATGCTGTTCATCTTCGGCATTCTGGCCGGCCTGAATGCGGCGTTGACGCTGCCTGGCATCGGTGGCCTGGTGCTCACGCTCGGCGCCGCCATCGACGGCAACGTCATCTCGTTCGAACGCATCAAGGAACTGCTGCGTGAGGGCAAGAGTCTGCGCGTGGCGATGAAACAGGGCTTCGGCACGTCACTGGGAGTGATCCTGGATGCCAACATCACCTCGCTGATTGCGGCCCTGACCCTGTACCAGTACACTACCGGTCCGGTTCGCGGCTTCGCAATCGTGCTCGGAATCGGCCTCATCGCCTCCGTGTTCGTGAACGTTGTCGTTGTGCCCTATGTCCTCAATCTGCTCACGCAGCGGGGCAGCAGCCGTCATTTCATGCGGATTGGCCGCGATGCTCCCAACCTGCCGTTCCTGGGCGTCGCCCGGCGCGCACTGCCGGTCATCGGCATCCTGGTGCTCGGCTCCGCCGCCCTGCTGATTTTCAAGCCGCTCGATCTGAGCACGGATTTCACCGGCGGTATCAATGCTGTCTACCAGGTGGATTCAGACGTAAGCGTCGCCCAGGTCCGCGAAACGGTGGCAGGCATGGAGAGCGACGCCACAGGCTCGGCCGTCATCTTCGACATTGAATCACCCGATCCAGACGTGCATCAGGTCGGCGTCCGCATCGGCCTGGGTGACGGCGGTGCCGTCGATTCGGCCCTGCCCAGCCAGCTGGCCACTGCCCTCAACGCCGAGCTGATTTCCGCTGACGTGGTCGGCCCGTCCGTGGGTGCGTCGCTGCGCAGCGCCGCCATCCTGTCCGTGCTGGTCTCGCTGGTGCTTATCCTGGGCTACACGGCCTGGCGCTTCTGGCCCAACTGGATCCTCGGCGTCGGCACCACACTCTCAACCGGACACGATGTGCTGCTTACGCTGGCCGTCCTGTCGCTGTTCAACATCGAGTTCAGTATCCCGGTGCTGGCGGCGCTCCTGTTCGTGGTCGGTTATTCGCTGAACGACTCCATCGTGATCTCCGACCGAATCCGCGAGAATGTCGCATCTACCAGGCACATGAGCTACGCGCAGATAGTGAATCTGTCGATCAACCAGACGCTGTCACGGACGATCCTGACTTCCGGCTCCACCCTGCTTCCCGTACTGACCCTCCTGTTCTTCGGCGGCTCGGTGTTGCGCGGGTTCTCCGTGGTGATGCTCTGCGGCGTCGTTATCGGCTCGCTCTCCAGCATCTTCATCCTTGGGCCACTGCTTGTCTGGTTCAAGAACTGGCAGGACGTAAGGCGCGCCAGCCAGAGGAAAGTGTCCGGCTCGAAGGCCAACGCCTGAGCCTGCAGATTGCATGACCGGCGGGCCCTGGATTCAGGGCCCGTCCTGTTAGTCAGGGAGTGATACAAGAGATGCGGGAAGAAGCACTCAAGCTGATAGCCGAGGCTGCCGACCAGCGGCAGCTTCAGGATCTGCGGGTCCGCTACCTGGGCAAGAAGGGCGAGCTGACCGCCCAGCTGAAGTCGCTCGGGGGCATGGATCCCGCGGAGCGGCGTGAAACCGGCGCGCGCATCAACGCGCTGCGCGACGAGCTGGAACAGGCTTTCCTGGTTCGCCGCAACAGCCTGCAGGAGCAGGAGCTGAACGCGCGTCTGGAATCCGAGCGTGTGGACCTGACGCTGCCGGGCGACCGGTTTCCGGTCGGTGGGGAGCACCTGCTGACACGGGTCACGGGCCGGCTGCTGGATGTGTTCACCTCACTTGGTTACGAGGTGGTCACGGGTCCTGAACTGGAAACCGACTGGTACAACTTCGAATCGCTCAACTTCCCTCCCGAACACCCCGCCCGCGACCTGCAGGACACCTTCTGGACCGAGGACGGCCGCCTGCTGCGGACGCACACCAGCCCCGTGCAATCGCGCTACCTGGAGTCCCACAGACCGCCCTTCAGGATTGTCGCGCCCGGCAAGGTCTACCGCAATGAGGCCGTCGATGCCACCCACGAGGCGCAGTTCCATCAGCTCGAAGCGCTGGTGGTCGGTGAGCGCATCACCATGGCCGACCTGCGGGGTGCCATTGACGAGATGGCTGCCGCCATGTTCGGCCCGGGCACCCGCACGCGGCTGCAGCCAAGCTACTTCCCGTTCGTGGAGCCGGGCGCGGAGTTCGCCATCTGGTGGACCCATCCCCGCACCGGCCGCGAGGAGTGGCTGGAACTGGGTGGCTGCGGCATGGTTCACCCCAACGTCTTCAGGGCGGCGGGTCTTGAACGGGTCACCGGCTTCGCATTCGGCTTCGGCATTGAACGTCTGGCCATGGTGCCCTATTTCGTGAATGACGTAAGGCACTTCGCGCAGGGAGACCTGCGGATCCTGCGCCAGTTCCGGGGTGACCTGTGAGGGTGCCCTGGAGCTGGCTCAGGGACTTCCTGCCGGAGTTGCCGCCGGCGGAGGAATGCGCCGAACTGTTGACTGCGATCGGCCTGTCGGCGGAGGAAGTACACGATTATCCGGGTGCCCCGGAGGGCGTTACCGTGGTGCGGCTTGAGAATCTGACTCCCGTTGAGGGCTCAGATCATCTGCTGCAGGCAGGTGCCTGGGATGGCGAGCGTCACTGGCAGGTGCTCACCGGCGCTCCCAACGCCCGTGAAGGCATGCTCACCGCCTTCGCCCCTCCCGGTACGTACCTGAAGGCGGTGGAAAGCGAGATCGGCACCCGTGTCATGGCGGGCCTGAAGAGCGCGGGCATGCTGTGCAGCGCCCGGGAACTCGGCCTATACGACTACGCGGCCGGGTTGCTCGAGCTTCCGGGTGACCTGCAACCGGGCGACCCCCTCAGCGAGCTGTGGCCCGCGGACAAGGTGCTGGAACTGGAGATCACGCCCAACCGGGCTGATGCCCTGAGCATCCTGGGTGTGGCCCGTGACCTGGCAGCCAGACTCGGCCAGGAACTTGAGCTGCCGTTCCAGGTGGAACCCGCCGAAGAGGGCGGTCCGGAGGCCGGCGGCGTCAGCATCGACAACCAGGCGAAGGACGGCAGTCCGCTGTTCACGTTGCGCCGGGTTGATGACCTGAAGGTGGCTCATAGTCCCCTGTGGCTGCAGCGCCGCCTGGCGATGGTGGGTCTGCGCCCCAGGAACAACGTCATCGACGTGACCAACTATGTGAACTTCGAGCTGGGCCAGCCGTCGCATGCCTATGACCTCAGG
The DNA here is from genome assembly GCA_964393655.1 of uncultured bacterium. Classification (GTDB taxonomy): domain Bacteria; phylum Deinococcota; class Deinococci; order Deinococcales; family Trueperaceae; genus CALDPK01. Next base: position 6,646 of record CAYMUK010000003.1, read on the forward strand.
GCGCTTACAGGCGGGCGCGTGGGCGTGCGCCGCGCGCTGGCCGGTGAGCGACTTGAGACCCTGCAGGACGAGGAGCTGGAGCTCGCCGAATCGGATCTGGTGATCGCCACGGGTGACCGCGCCATCGGCCTGGCCGGTGTCATTGGTGGCAAGCATGACAGCGTGCGGGAGGACACTGTATCTGTGGCGCTGGAAGTTGCGCATTTCGACCCGGTCACTATCCGCCGCGCGGCCAAACGGCACGCCCAGCACACTGACGCCCATTACCGCTTCGAACGCGGTGTCGATCCGAACCTGCCCTTCCTGGCCTCAGCGCGCCTATGCGCGCTGCTGGCCGAGCTGGCAGGTGGCACCCCGGCCCGGCAGCTGGCGGTCAGTGGCAGCCGCCAGGAACCGGTGCAGTTGAGCTTCCGGCCGGAGCGCGTCGAGTTCCTGACTTCAGTGGCTGTGCCACTTGACACCCAGGAGCGTTTCCTGCTGGCCCTGGGCTTCGGGGTGCAGCGCCAGGCGGACGGCAGCTGGCTGGTGACCGTGCCCAGCTGGCGCTTTGACATGAGCATTGAGGAAGACCTGATCGAGGAGGTCATCCGCCTCCACGGTTACGACAGCATCGGCTCGAGTAAGCCCCACATGCAGTTCACGCCGCCACTTACCGACCCGACGCACAGGCGACTGCGCGGTTACCTGGCAGCCACCGGCTTCCAGGAACTGATCTCCTACAGCTTCAGCAGCGACGCCGAGCTGGCGCGCACCCGGGCGCCCCTCGCAACCGTGCGGCTGAAGGATCCGCTAGGTCAGGAGTCCTCCGTGCTGCGTACCGCTCTCTACCCGAGCCTGCTGGCAGCAGCAAGGCTGAACAGGCAGCAGCCGTCACTTGCGCTGTTTGAGGTGGGACATGTCTTCCTGGAACAGGAGACGGAACGGCTGGCCCTGCTGGTCAGTGGCAACTGGATTGAATCTGGCTGGCAGAAGCGCCCCGCACGGGCTGACGCCTTCCTGCTGAAAGGCCAGCTGGAGAAGCTGGCGGCGTCGCTGGGTGCCGAACTGGAGCTCCGCAACCACGCTGCCCCGCCGCTGCACCCCGGAGTGAGTGCCTCGGTGTGGTGGAACGGGGAGGAGATCGGCTTCCTGGGTCAGCTTCATCCGGCAATCGCTGCGGAACTGGAGCTCAAGGACACCTTCATTTGCGAGCTGGCCCTGCCCCTTTCCGGCCGCGGACTGCAGTTCAGCGAGCCCGGCCGTCAGGAGCGGGTGGAGCGCGACCTGGCACTGGTTACGCCCACAGGCGTGACTTTCAGTGAGCTGAAGGCTCTTCTGGCGCCCGAAGCGGGTCCGGAACTCGAGTCTGTGGTGCCGTTTGACGTGTATACGGGGGAGCGGATCGGTGAGGGCCTCAAGAGTGTTGCCCTGCGGTTCACCTTCCGGCACCCAGAGCGCACACTCACCGATGCCGAGGTGACCGGGCATATGAGCAATGTCATTCAGATCGCAAAGGCAGCAGGCTATGATGTCCGCGACGGATGACCTGGCTCGACGCTCTACTGGCTTTACTTGTGATGTCGGTCGCGGCGCTCACCACTGAGCGCCGCTGGACCGGGGCGATCATTGCTGCAGCCGGGGTGCTTCTGCTGGGACCGCTGCTGCGGCTGGGCCTTGACTCGCCGGTCACTGCGCTGCTTGCAGCCGTGGTCGTCGGCCTCTTGCTGGCGATCCTGACTTCCCGTTTCATAAGGGACACCGGCCCGAGCCGGGCCGGCGCAGTGGTGGGCGGCATCGCCGGACTGGTATTCGGCGCCACGCTGCTGCTGTCGGCACTTGTCAGTCTCCCGATCGGCCGGACGGCCGAGGGCAGCCTGGTCTATCCGCCGCAGAACCTCCCGGTAAGTGTGCAGGGCGCAGCCAACAGGTCGCCACTCGTTGCCTACGGCCGCAGCGTGCTGCTGCAACCGCTGCTGGCGAACCAGCAGAACAGCGAGCCGGCCAGCCAGTGGACCGTGACACGGTTGCTGCACGACTGGCTGGTGCCGGGCGAACCCTGGCTGCGCGACTGAACCGGATTTTGGAAGCCTGTGCGTGCAGACGAGGCTCAGATTGTCCCGCGTGAACTGAGGAACCAGTAGACTCCCGCAGCGATGGCCGCGTAGAGGAACCACTTCAGGTATTTGGAGGCGTTGCCACCGGTGACCCGGCGTGTCATCCTGCCCAGCTGCTCCCTGGCCTCGGCCTGGTCGAACTTCTGCTGGGCCTTCTGCCCGGCCTTCAGGGCGGAGATGCTCCGGGCGATGTTGCCTTTCTTGCGCCAGGCGACCCCAAGATTGTGGTGGGCGTTCGGGAAATCCGGGTTCAGGTTGATTGCCTTCTTGTAGAAATCGATGGCATCATCGATCCTACCGGCCTCCAGCGCCGCGTTGCCCAGGTTGGTGACAGCCCGGTAGTGCTTCGGGTCCAGCTGCAGGGCGTGGCTGAACTCGGCGTGCGCCTCCTCCAGGTCACCCCGGAAGATGAAGGCCGTGCCCCGGACGTTGGCAATTTCGGCGGTGAACAGCACGTGGTCCGCTTCATCCAGGCGCGCAAGCGCGGTCTCGGTTTCGCGGTTGTCCAGCGCCGCAACGGCGTCGCGCAGTGCGAAGAACGATTTCTCGAAACCGGCCCAGTCGAACCAGTCGGCACGGTCAGCAATCGCTGCGAGGCGCCTCTCGGCCCGCACGAAGGCCTTTGCCTTGACCAGCGACACTACGGTCTGCAGGTCTTCAAGTGCTTCCTGTACGCCCGGCTGCTCCGGCCCGAAACGCAGGTAGTTGCCCAGGGCTGACTCGATGGCGCCCTCGCCCAGCCTGTCCTGCCAGGCAACGTGTTGGGCGCTCTCCCTGTCCACAATCGATCCGCTGATACTCACCCGGACAGGATAACCGAGTACAGCTCGGCGTAGCGTCGGGCCGATGCCTCCCAGCTGAAGTCCTGCGCCATGGCCGCGGCCTGCATGGCACTGAAGCCGGAACTGCCATAGAGGTCGCGCGCCAGATTGGCGGTGCCCAGCAGACTCCAGTCGGTGGCGTGGTCGAACAGGAAGCCGGTGCGGAGGTGGCTGATCGTATCGATCAGACCACCGGTGGCGCGGGCCAGCGGCAAAGTTCCGTAGCGCATGGCGATCATCTGGTTCAGGCCGCAAGGCTCAAACCGGCTGGGAATCGCCAGGACGTCAGCAGCGGCGTAGGTCAGGTGGGCGAGCTCCTCGTCGTAGCCCAGGTGGGCGGCCACCGCCGGTTCCGAAGCGGCGAGTCCGCGCAGTTGGGCCTCCAGCTGATCATCACCCGAGCCCAGCACGAAGAGCGACCAGCCCTGCATCAGGAGTTCCGGTACCGCCTCAAGCAGGACATCCATGCCTTTCTGGTCGGCCAGGCGGGATACCGCGGCCATGAGCGGCCGGTCGGGGTCGAGCCCGAAGCGCCGGCAGAGCAGGTCCTTGGCCGCAGCCTTGCCGGCACGGACCGTGTCCGCGTCGTATCGCCGGGGCAGGGCTGCGTCGGAAGCGGGATTCCAGACTCCTGTGTCCAGCCCGTTCAGGATGCCGCTGAGCCTGCCCTGGCCCGCAATCTCGCGGAGGCTGGTTTCCAGGCCGTAACCGTACTCGCTGTCCAGAATCTCGCGTGCGTAGGTCGGGCTGACCGTGTTCACCCGGGTCGCTTCTCCCAGGCCGGATTGCAGGGCGTTGGCCTGACCCAGGCGGTTCATCCAGGTGTCCTGTACTGTGGCCGGGAGGCGCAACCACCAGGCAGCCTCGTCCAGGCCGGATTCGCCCTGGAACTGCACGTTGTGGATGGTCAGCAGCGAGCGGATGCCGCGGAAGCCGGCGGGCAGGTGCCAGCCACTGTCAAGCACCAGTGGCAGGTAGGCTGCGTGCCAGTCGTTGACATGCATGACGTCCGGCATGAATCCAAGACGCTCTGCGGCCTGCGGGATGGCACGCGTGAACAGCGAGAAGCGGCGCGTGTCATCCGGATAGCCGTAGAGTTCCGTGCGGCTGAAATCCGGATTGCCGAGGAACGCGAAACGGACACCGTCCTGCTCCAGGGTTCCGATGCCTGCGGCCTCGAAGCGGCCGTCGAACGGGACGAAGATATCGCCTATCCAGTACGGCCGGGCCTTCAGGCCTGCATACCAGGGACTCACCACCAGCACCTCGTGGCCCAGGCGGACGAGCGCCGCCGGCAGTGCACCGGCAACGTCGGCCAGGCCACCTGTCTTAGAGAACGGATAGACCTCGCTGGCGGCAAACAGAATCCGCATGGCTGGAGTATACAGCGGCCTGTTCTGCGCGCCGGACGTGCTACGGCACCTTATGGCAGCAGGTCGTATACTGCAGCGTGCAACCAGCTCCTTGGGAGGACAGATGAAGCGCAGATGGATTTTAGCAGCGGTCTTGGGCCTGGCTGCATGTGTCATGTACGTGAACGCCCAGTTCTCGCGTGACTTCACCAACGAGTTCCTTGATTCGGCAACGGCCCGGGCGCTCATCCAGTCATTCGGTGCCCTGAAGTCCGGTTACCTGGAAGATGTGGATGACGAAGAGCTGATAGAGGGTGCCATCACCGGCATGCTTCAGGCGCTTGAGGACCCCTACACTTATTACAAGACACCCGAGTCGACCGCCCGGGACATGCAGGACCAGAGTGGTTCCTTCGAGGGTATCGGCGCGGTGCTCACCTCGCGTGACCGGGTCACGGGTCAGGGCGTGGAGGTTCTGCAGGTGTACAGCGGAGGGCCTGCGGCCGAGGCCGGCCTGCAACGGGGCGACATGTTCATGGTCGTGGACGGAACAGACGTGTCGCAGATGACGCCCACGGAAGTCGCGGACCTGGTCCGTGGCCCGGGGGGCACGGTCGTCAACCTGGAGATGCGCAGACCCGGCCAGGAGGAACTGGTCAGCTTCGCCATCACCAGGGGCACCATTCAGATCGTCAGCGTCGAAACGGCCATGCTGGAGAACAACATCGGCTACGTGTCACTGACTACCTTCGCCAACCGGCAGCTGACGGAGCAGATGGTGACGGCCATCGACGAACTGATTCTGCAGGGCGCGACGTCCCTGGTGCTCGACCTTCGTGACAACTCCGGGGGTTTCCTGGACCAGGGAATCCTTGTGGCTGACGCCTTCCTGCGATCCGGCGACATCGTGTTCCAGCGCTCCCGCGGGGTGACGCAGCGCATCGCGTCGGCGGATCCCGCCGCCTACGACCTGCCGATGGTGGTACTGGTCAACAACAACTCGGCATCAGCAAGCGAGATCGTTGCCGGAGCGCTGCAGGAGAACGACCGCGCGCTCGTTGTCGGCGAGCAGACCTTCGGCAAGGGCGTCGCGCAAAACGTGCTGCCTTTGAGCAATGGCGGCCAGCTGGTCTACATGAGCTTCGAGTGGCTCACCCCGGACAGGCGCAGCATCAGCACCGAAGGCGTGACCCCCGACATCGAGGCAGTGGACGACCGGTTCCCGCAACTGATCCACTCGACCGGCAGTGGCGCACGCCCCGGCCAGGTCATCGAACTGATGGTGGACGGCGAAGTGCTGGGCAGTGCCACGGCTGACGAAGAAGGCGAGTTCACCATCTACACGCTTGGCGAATCCCGCGCACCCAGCTCGGTCCAGGGCCAGGCCCAGCTCGACCTGGAGCATGACAACGCCCTCAGCGTCGCTGTCAGCGTGCTGCTCGACCAGGTGGTCCAGGCGGGCGACTGAAAGCCCCCCTGGCCTGACGGCAGCAAATCAGTTGGGCGGACCGGTTTTCAGACGGTCCGCCCAACTGATTTGGGGTGGGTCTGCTGACCCCTGGACTCCTTGTCAGTTCGGTCCGCTGCCGCTGATGGCTTCGGACACGGTATTGCCAAAGCGCCTGAAGTTCTCCTTGAACATTTCTGCCAGTCGCCTGGCCTGCGCCTCGTAGGCGTCCCTGTCCTGCCAGGTCCTTACCGGGTCCAGCAAGTCCGCGGGCACGTCGGGGCAGCTGGCGGGCACCTGCACGCCGAAGACCGGATGCGGTGCGAATTCGACCTCAGCAAGATCGCCGCGCAGCGCTGCATTTATCATCGCCCGTGTGTAGCGCAGCTTGATGCGGCTGCCGGTCCCGTAGGGCCCACCCGTCCAACCGGTATTCACCAGCCAGACTGCGGACCCGTGCTGCTCGAGCCGCTGCCCCAGCAGTTCCGCGTACTCAACCGGCCGCCTGGGCATGAAGGGCGCGCCGAAGCAGGCGCTGAAGGTGGCGCTCGGTTCGGTGACCCCCCGTTCGGTGCCCGCCACCTTGGCCGTATAGCCGGACAGGAAGTGGTACATGGCCTGGCCGCTGCTGAGGCGGCTGATAGGCGGCAACACACCGAAGGCGTCCGCGGTCAGGAACACGACGTTGCGCGGGTGCCCACCATGGCCGCTTGCGCTGGCGTTGGGAATGAAATCGATGGGGTAGGCCGCGCGGGTATTCTCGGTTTTGCTGCCGTCATCAAGGTCAACGTCGCGCGTACCCGCGTGGAAACCCACGTTCTCGAGCACGGTGCCAAACCGCCTGGTCACGGCAAATATGTCCGGCTCCGCCTGCGGGTCCAGGCGAATCACCTTGGCGTAGCAGCCGCCTTCGAAGTTGAAGACGCCCTCGGCTGACCAGCCGTGCTCGTCATCGCCGATCAGCTCGCGCTTGGGATCAGCGGACAGCGTCGTTTTGCCGGTGCCGCTCAGGCCGAAGAACAGTGCCGTGTCGCCAAGCGGTCCCTGATTGGCGGAGCAGTGCATGGGCATGACCCCGCGGTCGGGCAGCTCGAAATTCATGGCCGAGAAGATGCCCTTCTTTATCTCGCCGGCATACTCCGTGCCGGCCACCAGGATCAGCCGCTCACTGAAGTCAAGCATGATCGCCGTGCTGCTGCTGACGCCGTGACGCTCCGGGTCAGCCGCGAAGCCGGGCAGGTCCAGCACGGTCCAGCTGCTTGCGTCCGGCCTGGCTGTGCCCTCCCGGACGAACATGGTGCGCGCGAAGAGGCTGTGCCACGCGTACTGCGTGTAGATGCGTACTGGCAACTGGAAGCGTTCGTCCTTGCCGACGAACAGGTCCTGCCGGAACAGGCGCCTGCCCTGCGCCCAGCGCAGCATGTCTTCCTTCAGCAGCTCGAAGTTCCTGCGGCTGGTGGGCTGGTTGATGGTGCCCCAGTCGACCGTGTCCTCTGTCAGTTCATCCCGGACGACGAACTTGTCCTGTGGCGAGCGTCCCGTGAACTTGCCGGTGTCGACAACCAGCGCCCCGTGCTCCGCCAGCACAGCCTCACCGTCAAGCGCGAACTCGTACAGCAGCGGCGTGCTGGCATTGCTGACGGCGGCAGCGAGCCGGGCTTCGGTGCCGGACGGATCTGGATTGGAGTGCATCAGCTAGGGACCTCCGCGGGGTTATGCCCTCATGTTACCAGCGCCACGTCACGCCGAACCTGAACTGCTGTTCCTCGCTGGACAGGTCGAAAGCCGCTTCCAGTGTGGTAGTGGGATTGAACTCGTAAAGCACCGCCAGGCTCAGTTGCGCCACTGCGGAGAGCTCCTGTGCCTCCGGCAGGTTCAGGCTGCCTGCCAGGTTCAGGATCACCGGGCCCAGCGCGTAGCGGATGCCGATCTCGTTGCTGAAAGCGTAGAGACCTTCAGGATCATCGAAGGCGCTTACCCTGTAGGTGGCGAAAACCTCGTCGGACACGTAACCGCCGAGCCTCAGTGAGATGCCGAACTGCTGGTCCGCACCGTTGCCCGTCAGCAGGTTGCTGAGTGCGCTGCTGCGGATTTCCACGAGTTCCAGGCCGAGCGCCTGACCCAGCGCCCGTTGCAGCTCGGACAGGATGAGCATGTCAACCGCTGTCTCCAGTGCTCCCTGCGCAACGGACGGTGCCAGGCCCGCTTCGCCTCCCAGGCTGGCAAATTCCGTGCGGCCAAGGGTGATCAGCGCCAGCAGCTCGTCCTCGGAAAGTGGCCGCGAGGCACTGGCGAGCCCGTCGTCGCGGAGTGGCTGCACGATCACGTTGCTGCTCAGCACCGGATCCAGGTTCAGCTGGAAGCCTCTTTCCGGATCCGGTTCGATGGTACCCGTGAAACTGAGTGTGACCACGGCCTGGCCGTCGCTGGGCGAAACCACCTGCAGGCTGGAACCCGCGCTGAGCAGACGGCTGCGGTCAAGGGTGGTGGTGGCTGTCACCCTGAGCTCCGGGTACAGGCCGCGGTTCGCGTCGAATTGCGCCACCGCTTCCTGCAGCTCGAAGTCCCGCCCGGCGAACTGGAACGTGCCCCTGAGCGCCTCGGCCCGTCCGTCGAGTCGCGGGTCCGCCAGGTTGCCAGTTACGGTCAGGCCGCCGGCAAGTTCCGCAGTACCGAAACTCTCCGCCAGCCTCAGTCTTGCCGGTGCATTGATGAGCAGCGAATCGAAACGGAAGCTCTCCGCGATGCCGCCTGACATGGAAATTCCCGCTCCGGAACCGCGGTTGAGGCTGAGGAGGCTCTCAAGGACATTGATTTCGCCACCAAGTTCGAAGCCCTCATCATGAATCAGGCTCAGGTTGGCATCCAGGCGTGTCTCGCGCAGGAAGATGCTCGGCAGGTCAACCTGCAGGCCTTCACCCGTGATTGCCAGGTCAAGGGGCGTCAGACTGCCGCTGACTCGCAAGGGATTGCCCAACTGCGCCTCGACCTCAGCCAGCAGGGGAGCACCCGGAGTGGAATCAGCACTCTGGATTGCCCCGCGGATGCCTTCAAGCTGACCGATGAAGGGCAGTACCAGACTGCCGGCGAACTCGAAGCGCGCGTCCTGGAACGAGAGAGGACTCAGCATCACCCCACCCGAGCCGCTCAGGCTCAGGCTGCCCTGAATGGGATCGGTTGCCAGGAGCTCAGCTGCCACGCTCAGCTGGGTGGAGCGCAGGGCCAGCTCCACATCCTCCAGCCGGTAAGACACGCCCGCCACCGTGAAGTCGAGCGTCTGGCTGACCACGCTTATCTGCGGGTCAGCGAGCGTACCGCTGGCCTGCAGGCTGACCGTGCCGGCAGCCGCGACGCCCAGCTGGTTCAGTGCGGGAATGAGGCCGAGCATGGGCCCGAAATCGGCATCGACCGCCTCAAGCCTGAAGTCCAGCTCGTCGGCCCTGAGCACGCCGCCGGCCTCCCAGCTGCCGGCACCCGCGAAGCTGACTTCGCTCACCTCCAGCACCCCACTCCTGAGTTCCAGGCTCAGGTTGCCGCTGGTGACCACACCGCTCCGCTCGAAGTGCACCTGTTCGGTAGCAATCCTGACCTCGCTGTCCTCCAGTTCGCCGAGCGGCAGGCTGAAGCGCGCGACGCCCGTCACCTCGGCCGTGACATCAAGCGGACCGGCCGCTGCCTCCGCGAGCGTCTGCAAGGGGAAGCGGCGCATCTCGAGCAGGCCGCTCAGCACGCCGTTCTCGAGTGTCAGCGACAGAGGGCTGCCCGTGAGGCTGGCGCCCACCTCAATCCTGGAAGGGCTTCCACTGATGATCGCCTCGATCGGCAGCGGTGAGCCCGCGGCCCTGAGTCCGCTGGCGACCAGGTTCCCAGCAATCACGTCGTCGCGAAGCTGGACGACGGCGGTCACACCGCCTGAGAGCGCCGGCGCGTAGCGCGCCACGAGCGGGAGTTCGGACAGCTCGAACGACCCGACGCGCAGCTCCAGGTTGCCGCCGCGCTCCTGCCGGGTGGCCAGCGAATCCGGCAGCAGGTCCGCCAGACCCCAGTTGCCTGCCACGCTCAACTGGCCGGTCCCCAGCTGCAGCCAGGCAGTGCCCGTGATCCGGCCGCCAACCAGGTTCACGTCAGCGTCCAGGGTTCCCGGGGGGCCGCCAGGCAGCTCGAACAGCACCAGACCGGAACTCAGGATGCTGCCGCTGAAGCCGCTTTTGTCCGACCAGGCAAGCTGCAGGTTGGCGGTACCACCCGCCGAGCGCAGGTGCGCACTCAGGCTGGCCTGGCCCGAAGCCAGGCTGTAGTCGGCATCTATGTCGCCAAGGGAGCTTGAAGAGACGAAGCGGATGATTCCGCCACTGGACAAAACAGCAAACGGCACGTTGCCTGTACCGGCAAGCCCGGGGAAGTCACCGGGGAAACCTGGCGCGGGACTGTAGTGTCCGCTGAGCCTGGAGTCCCCGGCAAGGCTGACGCTGCCGGTCAGGTCGACGCTGCCAGCCGGGGTGTTCAGGCCGAACGCGTCCAGCTGCAGACTGCCTGCCAGGAGATCCAGTCGCAGGCTGCCGTAGGTCTCCAGTGCCCCCGCCAGCTGGATTCCCTCGTCAAGCTGCTCCAGGAAGCCCCGGAGGCTGGAGAGTTGCATCCGGCCGTTCACGGCAAGACCGGGCAGCAGTAGCAGCTCAACTTCCAGGTCGGCGGCTTCACCCTCCGGAGAAGCAGTCAGGTTGACGGTTGCGGCGCTGCCCGTCAGGCTCACGTTGCCGCTCGAAACCAGTGCGCGTTCCAGCAGGGGGAGCTGACTGTCGGCCCCAGCCTGCTCAAGCCGGAAGGAATGCCCGTCGGGACCAGTGAGCAGGAGTGACGGCTGCGGATACAGGTTGCCCTGCAGCACCACGTCACCCCCAAGGCCACCTCCGCTCAGCGTCTGGTGGAACTCCAGCAGTTCAGGGCCAAGCCGCAGCGTCCCGTGGCCGGCCAGGCCCATGACAGTGGCTCCGGTCTGCAGTTCCAGGTAGGGGGAGAGCAGGTCGCCGAAGATGCCGCCACTTCCCTCCAGCGTCACGCCGCCGTACTCAAGGCCGGCCAGGTCAACGCTGCCCTGCCAGGCACCTTCAGTCAACGTGGCGGCCACGTCGGCGGTCCCACCAAGCAGATCCAGTGCCGCGCCCAGCTGCAGCACGCCGGCTGCGAGTTCCGCCGTCACCGTGCCCAGCAGCGGCTCACCCAGCAGCCTGCCCGCCACCGAGGCGTTCACGTTGCCACCGGTCAGGTCACCGTCTGCAGAGAGCACCACGCTCACCTCAGGGTTCACCGCGAGTTCCAGACGATCGAGCTGCCAGTCGCCGCCCAGCGAAACCCGTCCCTGCAGGCCGTCGCCCGCGAAGACCAGCGCAGTCCCGCCGCTGCGTGATGTGGACAGCGTCACGTCACCAAACATGGTCCCCAGGGCGCTGAGCCCCGTTATGCCGCCTGCGAACTCCGGTCCGGAAGGGCCCAGCCGGGCCGTGAAGTCCAGCTGGCCCGCCAGCCCGGTGCCCAGGCTGCTGAAGTCGCCCCGGAGATTGGCACTTGAGTCCCCGGGGCTGACCTGCAGTTGCCAGCCTGCAAAGTCCTCGTTGCCGGTCAGCACGAAGCTGCCTGTAGTACTGCTACCCAGCTCGAACCAGCCGCCCGGCAGGCTGATTATGCCGGATGCTATCTGACCGGTCGTCGGTGAGGACAGAAGCTGCAGATCGGTTGCCACCGCACCCAGAGCCAGCCTGCTTGCCAGCTGGAACCGTTCAGACGCCGGCTGCCAGTCGAGCTCAAGTGCCTCCTGCCCGCTTCCGCTGCCCGGTCCGCTCAACTGCGCCGTTACGTGAGGTGCCCTGGGCGTGCCGATCAGGGTCGCTGCGCCGCTCAAGTTTCCGGTGCCGGCCAGCCCGATTTCAGTCAGCGTGATGTCACCTGCCAGGCGGCCACTGCCGGAATCGTGGAGGAGCATGCCGTCAAGCTGCAGGCTGCCGGCTGCACTGCCCGACACGCTGGCGCCCATGGCCAGTTCAGGCAACAGGACGTCCAACTGCAGGTCAGCCGCAACCACACCGTCCTGAAGCTCCGCACGGCCTGTTACCGTGCTCGCCACGTCCGTGACAGCGAGCGAATGCAGGGTCACGGTGGCCCTGTTCAGGTCCCACGGGCCGTGGCCGCTCGCCTCGAACTGCAGCCGGCTTCCGGGCAAGAGCGATTCAAGCGCCTGCAGTTCCAGGCCCGCCACAGCCAGGCTTGCCTGCCAGTCCTCGAGGCTGGCCTCTGCTGAGACGTCGATTCCTTCGCCCGTCAGGTTGAGGCTCGCGCCGGAAAGGCCCGCGGTGAACCGCCCGCTCGCTTCGAGCGCTCCGAGCGCGATAACGCTGCCGCTCACCCGTGGCTCCAGCACTGAGCCGCCAAGCCTGCCGCTGAAGCTGAAGGTCAGGCTGCGGGCCCCCAGCGCGGGCAGCAAATCTGCCAGGTTGAGCGAGGCGGAGACGCTGCCGCCGAGCGCGTCGGCGAGCCATGGTCGGGCGGCCAGGACCGCCTGGACTGCCAGCTGCGGAGGCCGGTTCCCCGGGACGCCACTCAGCGCCGCCTGGACCGCCAGCTGCAGGTTGCCGTTCTCCTGTGCCTGCACATCGAGCTGCAGAGGCTCAAGCATGTCCGTGGCGAGGTGCAGCTGCCCGCTGGCGTTGCCGCTGAAACCCGAGGCAGGGCTCCAGCCGAGAGCGACTTCCAGCGGCTGACCGTCGGGCCGCCCCTGCAGGCCGAGTTGAAGTGCGCCCGCCCGCCACGCTGCCGTGAGTTCCAAGCCCATTGAGCTGGCGCGGGCCAGCAGGCCGTCCTCCGAACTGACCGTCACTGGCAGCGCCTCGGCTGACCACGGGGCGAGCACGCTGCCCGTCAGGGCTGTTACTGGCGACAGTTCACCCGCCAGGCTGAGCTGGACGGGACCGACCGCTCCGCTGGCTTCCTCGAGCAGCGCCCTGCCTTCCTGCGTGCGCACCGCCAGGTCCACCTCGGCGGCCACTCCCAGCGGGGAATCCTCCTGAGCGAAGAGCCGGCCGCTGTAGCGCTGACCCTGGCCGTCAGCCTCTGCAGTCAGTTCCAGGCTGGCTGTCCCCCAGGCCGCTGTCAGCTGAGGAACGCCTAAGAAAGTCAGGTCGAGTGCGACCGGTTCAGCAGCATAAGTGCCCGCAAGCGACAGCGATTCCGTGTCGGCGGTCAACAGAAGCTCCAGGGCAGTGCCGGCCAGTTGCCCGCTAACCCGACCCTGTGCCGTCAACATGGGTGTAGCACCGGGCGCCAGACTCAGCAGCGCCTCACCCGTCGCGCCCAGGTCCGCTGACAGGCCAAACAGGGCGGCGAGGCTGCCTGAGTCCAGGCTGGCCAGGTCGGCAGCCAGCTGCAGGTCGCTCCAGTCGCTGCTTGCAGTAACCGTCAGCAACCGATCGGCCGAGGCTCCGGCGCGCAGGTTGCCGATGCCTTGCAGCTGCGTCAGGTCGCCCTCCAGTTCGGCTCCGAGTGTCAGGGGCTCAAGGGCAGCAAGGGGACTGGCCGCGGAAGCCTGCAACCTGGCGTTCCAGTTGCCAGCCAGGTCGCTGGTGCCGCTGAGTACCAGTGATTCCAGCCACTGAAGCGACCCCGCCGGGGGCTGCAGACTCAGGTCGAACGTGATGCCGTCCCCAAGTGAAAGCTCGCCGTTTGCCGCCGGGCCGCTCAAATAACCGCTTAAGACACCAGTGCCGTACACCGGTTCGCCTGCCGGCTGGAGTTCCAGGCTGTGTGCCTGGCCCAGCAGCAGGAACTCCAGGACCGCGGTTCCGTGCCAGCCTGTCCGGTCGACCTGCAGCTGCACTCTGTCACCTTGCAGGTCCAGCCCGCTGTCTGCAGTGAAGCTCAGAGCGAGTTCCTGGGCCGGGAGTTCCGCGACGCCGGGCAGTTCAAGTGTCCCGGTCATGAGCCTGCCCGTAAACCCGGGCGCCATGGTGGGGCCCGTCAGGCGACCGTCCAGCGTCACCAGATCGCCAGCCAGCGTTGCGGAGACTGCCAGATCCAGCTGGTCAGCTTCCAGAAAGCCGCTCGCCTGGACGTCCAGCCAGTCGGTGCCAGCCGCAAAGTCCAGCTGCAGCTGCTGCAGGGTGCTGCCGAGAGTTCCCGTGGCCGTGCCGGAAACAGCGAGTCCTCTGATCGGCAGCTCCACATGGGGGTCTAAAGCGAAATCCTGGAGTTCGAGCTTCAACGAGCCGTCCTGCAGGCTGCCGGTGAGCCCCTCGGCCCTCAGTTGCAGATCGGCGGGCGCGCCGGCCTGCCAGGCGAATTCACCCGTTAGCCCTTGCCAGTTGGCATTGCCGCTTACCGCCAGGCCATCCTGCCAGGACAGGAGTGCATCAAGATCGACCTCGCCAACGAGCATTTCCTGGACCGCCGCTGCGGGCAGGCTGCCGGCGGCGCCCAGTTGCCGGTCAGCCAGGTTTCCCTGCAGGGTCACGCTCAAGGATCCCTGCCGCACTTCACCTGTCATCGCGCCGGTTTCAGCGAGCTGGCCGCTCACCTGCAGGCTGGTGCCCAGCACCCGGACGTCTTCGGTCACGCTGGCCGTGATGCCGGACCCGCTGAACAGGCTCAAGGAAGCCTGGCTGTTGCCGCTGGCGAGCTGCAGCACTCCCGAATCAAGGTCGCCTGCGAGCTGCCAGGGGACGGAGCTGAACCACTGCCCGGCCCGCATCATCTGCACGCCTTGTGGCAGGGGGTAATCGCCGGCACCGGCAACGTTGCGCCCCGTGAGCTGAAGGCTGCCGGCCGGGCTTGTGGCGGTGAGCTCCTGCTGCGGCCAGATGCTGCCTGTCAGTTCCCAGTCAAGGCCGAGAAGCGTACTGGTGCCCTGCACCAGCAGTTCACCGTTCGGCGCCGTGAGCACCAGGTCGAGTTCCTGACCCTCCAGCTGAAGCGTGCCGGCAATGTCCGCCGCCAGGACCTCAGCGGCGCGCCCGCGCGCAGTTCCGGCCAGCCTGCCGCCGGCCTCAAGGCCGAAGAGCGCGGCTACGGCTGTCACCGGCAGCTCGCCCTCCAGCTCCCAGGCCTGGTCCGCGGTGTTGAAGCTGGCCGCGAGTTCGTGCTCGGTGCCCCGCAGGCTGCCTCTCAGCACGCCGTCTGTCAGCTCTTCAAGCTGAAGGTTCAGGTCCCGGTAACTAGCGCTGAGGTCGGGCTGCAGCACGCCGTCCGCAAAGTGGAGCTGGCCGGACACTTCCACCTGTTCCGGTTCCCCGCCCAGAGCCGCGAGCGTGAGCGCCGGCGAGTCCAGCTTCAGGGTCGTTTCTCCGCCTCGGTGGCTGAGTACCAGGCTGCCGTCCGCGGCAACCAGGGCCACACCATCATGGAAGTCGAGCCGGTAGGTGGTTGCCGGCAGTGCGAGCGGACCACTGCTGGCCGAAGCGGATACCTCCAGCGGCAGTGCCAGTGCTGCCTCCTGCATGACAATGTCCACCTGAGCTGGCCATGGCACCCCGGGTAGCGACAATCCGGACGCTCCGAGCTGGCCCAGGACGGTAGAACCGCTGAAATCCAGCGTCGCCTGTCCGGTCAACTCGCCTGACCCCAGGCTGCCACCGGCCAGAACCTGCCAGTTGAAGGTGTCGGCGCTCGTGCCGCTCAGATTCAGGTCAACCCGCTGGTCCAGCACTTCACCCTGGAGACTCAAGGAGGCCGTGCTTGCGGCAGGCTCGCCTCCCAGTATGTCGAAGCTGACTGCGCCTTCTGCCGACAGTCTCAGGCCGGGTTCGCCGGTCAGCAACTGCACGTCGGTCAGCTGCACCAGGAGTCCACTCAGCCCGGCGGCTTCCGGTGCAAGCTGCACCCGGAAAGGGCCGTCAGCCAGGAAGCCGGTGGCGGTGACGCTGATTCCCGTCTCGGTCCGGTAGTCGAAACTGCCCTGCAGCAGCCCCAGGTCCAGGCCGGCCAGGCTGCCGGTACCACCCGCCTGCCCGGTCACCAGTGTCTGTTCCCAGCCGGTGACCAGCGCAACCAGGTCCATGGGACCTTCTGCCGGAATGCCTGTCAGGTCGATATCGAGCGTACGTCCGAGCCAGGGCACTGCTTCCTCCAGCCGGGGGTCGCCAGTCAGCAGACCGCGGTAGCTCTCGGCGGGAATGTCAACGGTGACTGAAGCCTCCACCGGTCCGGCCAGACCCGTGCCCTGCAGCTGCCCTTCAATTACCAGGTTGCGCATGCTCACGGGCCCGCTGATGTCTGCCACCTGCACCTCGATGTAGTCGATGCTGCCCTCATGGACAAACGCGTCGAACTCCACGCCTTCAGCGGATGCCCTGAGCTCACCCGTCACGTGACCGCCTTCGGCGCCATCCCACCAGTGTCTGGCGATGCGCACGTCGGCATCCAGGATGTCCAGGGCGAGGAGGCCGGCCTCCGGTTGCCAGCTGCCGTCAAAGCCTGCGGTTCCGTCAGGCGTCTGCAGTGAGCCCCTGATCAGCACACCCGAGTCGGAAGTGCTGACAGCCAGCTCATCCAGCGAAACGGCCGGCAGGTACAGGTCGTACTCATCCACCGTCAGCTGGAAGTCGTCGATACTCAGGCGGGTCAGGTCGACCGGCACGCTGAAGCCCGCGCCGTCACCGCCGAATTGCAGGGCCGCCGGGTCAACGTCACCCCGCACCGCGGCCAGGTCCATAGCCAGGTCCAGGCGACCGCGCAGCAGACTGGCCAGCCCGTAGTCCAGCTGCGTGTGCTCACTGCTGAGATTGATCCCGGGCCCCGAGACGCTCAGGCCGAAGATGGTGATGCCTGTCAGTGCGTTGCCGCTGAGCCTGTCCGCGGACAGGCGGTAGCCCTGTTCGGCAGCCAGGTCACTGGCGGAGTTCCACAGCCAGCCCAGGACCAGCGGGCTCCGGGGAACCAGCAGGAACAGGGCCAGCGTGGCTGCCAGCAGCAGCAGTAGCAATGTGATCCGTTTGCGCATGTCGCTAGGGACCGGACCGCTCTCATGAGAGGCCGGGCACTTGGGGAGGTTAACACCGCACACCATGAGATTGACTCGCTTCCCTGACGCGCCCTGCTAGCATTGGCGGCATGAGTGATTACCAGCGTTTCAGTGCCCTTGTCTCGGGTCGCGTCCAGGGTGTGGGAATGCGCCGTTACGTTCAGCGTCGCGCCCAGGACCTGGGGGTTCACGGCTACGCCGAGAACCTGTCGGACGGGCGGCTTGAGGTGGTGGCCGAGGGCTACCGTGAGGATCTGGAACTGCTGCTGGTCCGCATCCGCATGGGCACCGCGCACAGCGAGGTCGAAGAGATAGAGGTCAGCTGGGCCGAAAGCAGCAAGTTGCAGGGTTTCCATGTCTACTGATGTGCCGCCGGCTGCCGGTCCGGAGCAGCTTGCCCTGGTTCCCGGGGTCCTGGGCCGCATCGCCAGGGAACGGCATGAGGATTACCTGGACGTTGCGTTCAAGCCGGAGGCGGCCCGCAACTCCGGCTTCAGGTCGGCACTGGCGGGGGAGGGCCTGGCAGTCATAGCCGAGGTGAAGCGCGCCAGCCCGTCCCAGGGCAGCATCGCCCAGCTTGATCCCGCGA
Organism: uncultured bacterium; assembly: GCA_964393655.1. GTDB lineage: Bacteria > Deinococcota > Deinococci > Deinococcales > Trueperaceae > CALDPK01. The sequence goes on from CAYMUK010000003.1 coordinate 23,953, forward strand.
GCGTGGCGGCCGAATACCAGGCGGGCGGCGCCAGCGCCCTGAGCGTGCTCACCGAACCCAGGCATTTCGGCGGTCACCTGCGGCATCTTGAAGAAGTCCACGCCGCCACGCGACTTCCGCTGCTGCGCAAGGATTTCACCGTGCATCCGCAGCAGCTCAGCGAGGCGGCGGCAGCCGGCGCCAGCGCAGTTCTGCTGATAGTCGCGATACTGGGCGACCTGACAGCCAGTTACCTGGACCTGGCGCGCGAGCTGGGCCTGGACGCGCTGGTTGAGGTGCACACGGAAGCTGAGCTGGAACTGGCACTGGACGCGGGGGCCGACCTGCTGGGCATCAACAACCGGGACCTGACCACGCTGGAGATCGACCTGAAGACCGCGCCGAGACTGGCTGGTGTCGCCCGCCGGGCCGGTTACGGCGGCCTGCTGGTCGCCGAATCCGGTTACCGGTCGGCCGCGGAGCTGCGTGAAGTGCGCGCGGTGGCCGACGCGGTGCTCATCGGAACCAGCCTGGCCGGAAGCCGCGATCCCGGCGGGGCGCTCAAGGAACTGCTTGGTGAGATGCAGCGCACGTGAAGCCGCCTGTGTCCTGACTTAGGGGAGTCTCAGGGCCTGCCGGTATACTTTGCGGGATGATTTCCCGAACGAGTTCAGAGATTCTGGTCGAGCAGTTGCCCAACGGGCTGACACTGCTGTATGAAGCCATGCCCTGGTTGCGCAGTGCCAGCCTGGGGCTGTTCACACCGATGGGCGCCGCCGGTGACCCCCTGGGCCAGGAAGGCAGCGCCACGGTCCACAGCGAATGGACGGGCAAGGGTGCCGGTCAGCTTGACTCACGCGCGTTCAGCGCCGCCCTCGATTCCCTGGGCGTCCGCCGCAGCACTGGGGCGGACAGGTCGAACAGTTCGATGGTCGCATCGCTGCTTGTGGACACGATTCCCCAGGCCCTGCCTCTGCTGGCCAGCCAGGTTCTTGAGCCGGCGCTGCCCGAGGGTGAGTTTGAGAACGCTCGCCAATCTGCCCTTCAGGAACTCGCGTCGCTGCAGGACCAGCCGAGTGCGCGGCTCAGCGAAGCGCTGGCTGCCGCCACCTTCGAAAGCGGCCATGGCCGCAGCCCGTTCGGCACGGCTGAAGGTCTGGCTGCGCTGACGCCGGAAAGCGTGCGCGCGGACCGGGCAGCACGCTACGGTGCAGCTGGCAGCATCCTGGCCGTTGCCGGCGGTATCGACTGGCCCGACCTGAAGCGCCTGGTGGCCGAGTACTTCGGCAGCTGGACCGGGACCGCCGCAGCGCATGAAGCTCCTTCATTCTCGAAGCCGTCCATCAGCCATGTGGTTGCTGATACTGCCCAGGTGCAGATCGGCCTGAGCTTCCAGGCGCTGGCCCCGGACCACGACGACTGGCAGCTGCAGTCACTTGCCGTCGGCGTGCTCTCCGGTGGCATGGGCGCAAGGTTGTTCCGCGAGGTCCGGGAGAAGCGCGGCCTCGTCTACAGCGTCGGAGCGGCCGTCCGGGCCGTGCGCGGAGCGGGCTACATAATCGGCTACGCGGGAACCACGCCGCAGAAGGCGGAGGAGACCATGGACGTGATGCAGGCCGAGTTCCGCCGCCTGGCCGAAGGCGTCTCGGAATCAGAGTTGGAACGCGCCCGCCAGGGCAAGCTGACGCGCCTGATCATGCAGGGTGAATCCAGTGCCGCGCGGGCGTCCGGCCTGGCGGGAGACTGGTACCTGCGCGGCAAGGCCAGCACGCTCGACGAAGTGGCCGCCGAGGTCCGCTCGGTCACCCTTGACCAGCTCAACGGCTGGCTGGCAGAAAGCAGACTCCCGGAGCCCACCGTGGTCACGCTGGGGCCGGACGGAACGGATGACCACAGTGAATGAGACGCAGTTCCTGAGCACGACGCTCGCCAACGGCCTGACCGTCATCGCGGAACTCAACCCGCAGGCAAGCAGTTTCGCCGGCGGCTACTTCGTGAATACCGGATCCCGGGACGAGACCGCCAACCTGGCGGGCGTTTCCCACTTCCTTGAGCACATGATGTTCAAGGGGACACAGAGGCGCTCAGCCGACGACATCAACCGCGAGTTCGACGAGCTGGGCGCCAGCTACAACGCCTACACAAGCGAGGACCGCACCGTGTACTACGGGGCCGTCCTGCCTGAAGGCAGGGAACGCCTGGTTGACCTGCTCACCGACATGATGCGACCGGCACTCAGGCAGGACGATTTCGACCTGGAGAAGAACGTGATCCTGGAAGAGATTGCCATGTACCAGGACAGTCCTCTGCACCGCGTTTTCGACACCGCAGGGCCACTGTACTTCCAGGGTCATCCGCTGGGTAATTCCGTACTGGGTTCGGTCGAGTCGATTCAGGCCCTCAGCCGCCAGGACATGCTCTCGTATTTCGAGGAACGTTACGCGCCCGACAATCTGGTGTTCGCGGCTGCCGGCAATTTCGACTGGCAGGAGCTTATCGACCAGCTCGGTGATCTGACTGGCAGCTGGCAGCCGCGGGGAAGCGACCGCAGCCATCCGGAACTCACACCGGCAGCCGGCTTCGAGGTCGTGACGGACGACAAGCTGAAACGGACGCATCTGGGCCTGTACGCCCCGGCAGTCAGCGCCCAAAGCGAGCTGAGGCACGCCGCCACCCTCCTGGCGAACGTCCTCGCGGACTTCGGCTCGAGCCGCCTCTACTGGGCGCTGGTCGACCGCGGCCTGGCGGACAGCGCGATGCTGCAGTTCGATGCCGGCGACCGGGAAGGAAGTTTCCTGGGTTACGTCTCCACCGAACCAGCCCGCGCCGAGGAGGTCAGGCAGATACTGCTGGCTGAACTGCAAGGCATCCAGGACAACCCGCCAACCGAGGCCGAATGGCAGGCATCCCGCAACAAGGTCGCCACCAGCATTACGCTCGGCGCGGAAACGCCGTTCATGAGGCTCATGTCGCTCGGCGGCTCCTGGCTGTACCGCCAGGAATACGTACCGGTGGACGTGGCAGTGGACCGTATTTTGAGCACCAGCCTGGAAGACGCGAAGCGGCTGCTGGCAACCCGCCCCTTCGACAGCGCGTTCATGCTGCAGCTTGGACCGGTACGGGAATGAGGACTGTGCTCGCCGCACTGGCCCTGCTGCTGGCGGCGTTTGGACTCGCCCAGTCGGGGGGTTCCTTCGCCAGCCTGGTGATCACGTCCGCCGGAGACGAAGAGTTCGACATCGCCACCGGAGTCACCACCCTGCTGGAGGGTGGTGAGATCCGCGACCAGGGCAGCGGCATCGTGCTCACGGCACCGTGGATCAGCTACAAGGTGGACGAGTACATCGAGACGCGTGACACCACGGTCACCGGCAGTTTCGGCCGCGTGACCGGTGAAACTGTGCATGTGGACATCCCCAGCTCGAAACTGACCGCCAGCGGCAGCCTCCAGCTCGCCGGCCGCAATCTGCTGGTGTCGGGGGACACCCTCGAGTACTTTGCCGAGGCCGGCGTCATCGATCTCACGGGCAACGTTGTGGCCACCGACCCGGTCTTCAGCGCCAGCCGCGTGCTCTACCACACGGCCAGCGGAACGGTGCTCCTGTTTGGCCCCTACAGCTTTGATGACGGCTTCATGCGACTGGACGCCAGCAGCTCAGACAGCCGGCTGGAACTGAGGCGACCAGAAGAGGAACCCGAAAGCGAAGACGCGTTCTACTTCCTGGTGAGCAGCACTCCGGATCCGTCCACGCTGCAGCTCTTCGCCAACTGGCTGGACTGATGAACCGGCTGCTCCTCCTGCTCCTGCTCCTGCCCTTAGGCCAACTGGCCCTGGCAGCCGCCTGCGAGCTGGAAGGGGAGCCGATCGTGCTGAGCATCCAGGACTTCGGCAGCGCCTACTTCAAGGACTTCACGCTGGACGCGGGCCGCAATTCCGCTGAATTCCGCAATGGCGTGTGTCTGCACGCGCCCGATGAGTCCTGGGTCGTGAAAGCCGCCAGCATCGATATAACGGGCCTGCAACCAGGCAGCCCGATTAGTGTCAGCGCCAGCGACGCCACCCTGCTGATCCCGCAGTGGTTCATGACCGCAGCGGAACTGACCTCGGACGGACAGGAGTTCGTGATCCGGGGCGGCACGTTCACGGGCACGGGCCTGAGCGGTACCGTCGAGCAGGTGGTCTTCAACCTGGAGAGCGGTGTGATTGACGGCAGGGGACTGGTGGCCGAAGGCCCTGGCTACCGGCTGACGGGCGAGAGCGCGCTGTTCCAGGACGACCTGCTTACACTTCAGGTCGCAAGCGTCACCACCTGCAAGTGCCCCGGCAAGCCCCCCTACCTGCTGACGGGGAGCGAGGCCAGCGTCAGCCTGCTGGCAGACGGCGCCGTCACGCTGCTCGGCGGCGAACTGCAGCTGGGCTTCCTGCAGCTGGCGCTGGGCGAGGAGTTCGTCATCACGAACGACACCCTGTCAGAGCTGAGCCCGCCGTTCATGATCGGCTGGGACCCCGCACAGGAGGGTGAGGATCCGCGTGGCCACGGGCTCACCCTCACCGTTCCGCCGTTCAACCTGAACGAGGAAACCAGCCTGGAATTCGGCGTCAGTGGCATCGACCGCAACCACCCGTTAAGTGGTCACCTGCTCCTTGACGTCGCGACCGAATTCACGGATCTGCTGGTCGGTTATACGAAGGGCGGCGGGCCGGTGGCTGACTTCAGTGTGCGCGAACGCCTGAATGACCACCTGCTCATCACAGTCGGCAGCAACAACCGCCACTACTCCCAGCAGTCTTTCCTGCACGAGGGCTACCTGACACTGGCAACCACGTTCCCGGCGCTGCAACTGGAAGGTGGCGCGCGGGTGGCGTACGGAGCGAGTCTGACGGTGGCCGCCAGCAGCCAGATCCGCTCAGGCGAAAGCGTCGTCTCGCCCCGGCTCCGCTCGGCGCTGCACCTGGACTGGCGTCTGCCGACACTGCCTCCCGGCGACTTCAGCCTGCGCGCTGACTATGAACTCAGCCGCTACAGCCAGGGACGCGAGCAGTATGGATTCAGGCTGCGGCCCGGCTGGCGCCGCAACTTCGGCCCGCTGCTGTTGTCACTCGATCACGACTGGCGTCTGACCAATGCGGGTTCGCCTTTCAGCAGCACGCTGGACCTGCTCAGCCCCATCAACCGGACCGTCGCAGCAGCCAGAGTGACCGACGTGAATCTTGCTTCCGGTGCCAGTCTGAACGCGTCGCTTGGCGTGACCTGGAACTGGCTGCGTTTCGCTGACGGCAGCCACCGCGGCTTCGAGAACCTGCTGCTGGCCGCCAGCGTCGACTGGCAGGCCGGTGACTGGCTGCTCAGGCCGGCCATGCGGCTTCAACTGGCTGGGCTTTTGGACCCGCGTGAGAGCAGCGACAGGCTGGCATTCATCGAGGGCAGCTTCGACGCTGACTCGGGCGACGTGGAACTCGGCGTGCTGGCCCGCTACCACCTTGGCGGGAAGCACCAGGACCTGGAGATTCTGGAGCTTTCGGCCGCCTACCCTCTGGACATCGAGAATCTGAGGCTCATCCCGTTCCTGGCCCTCGACTTCGCGCCTCTGCTTGTAGCAGATGGCGGGTCGCTGCTGAGCGGACATGGCCTGGAGGTGCTGTGGGACAGTTGCTGCGGACTGTTCAATTTCGGGTACCGCGTCCACGCCGGCGAATTCACGACCACGCTGAGCGCGGAATTCATCCGCTAGCAGTGTATAGTCTGCTTCTGTCGGGGCACGGGGTGCCCCAGCCGCCAAGATGATCAGACTGGACCGTTACCTCATAAGGGAAAGCCTGCCTGCTGCCTTCCTGGGAGCGCTGCTCTACAGCGTACTCGGGGTGGTGAGTGCCACACTGCCACGCCTGCAGTGGATAGTCGGTGCACCGCTGCTGCAGGTGACCGGCTGGCTGGTGCTGCAATTGCCCACCAGCCTCGTGCAGACATTGCCTCTGGCCCTTGTGCTGGGCGTGCTTGTCAGCTACGGCCGGCTGGCAGCGGACAAGGAACTGATCGCGATGCAGGCGGGTGGCATCTCGCTCAGGCGCGTCAGCCGCGTTTATGTCCTCCTGGGCATGGCCTTCACCCTGCTCAGCCTGGGCCTGGCTGAGTTCGTCTTGCCGCGCACCCACGCGCAGATCGCCACCTGGTACTGGCAGCTGACCAGCGGCAGCAGCGGGCTTTTCCGCCTGGCAGACCAGTCGCTGGCCGTCGATGATTTCACCCTGCATTTCGGCAGCACCGACCGCGATTCCGACCGCATGAACGAAGTGCGCATCGAACGCTGGGAGGGCGAAAGGCTGATGGTGCTGTTCGCCCAGAGCGCCATGTTCGAGGAACGGGGTCTGCGGCTGACCGGCTACAGCAGCGTGGTGCTCGATCTCGGTGCACTCTCACGCGAGCATGCCGACGCCGCCAGCGCCTACGGCGAGCTCCTGCGCGCCCACAACAGGCCGTCCGACCCGGAAGCAACGCTGCTCATAAGCACCAGTGACAGCCAGGAGGAGCTCATCGCCCGCTTCGACCAGGGCGGCTTCGAGGATCCGGTCAGCATCAGCGAGGCCTGGGAGCAGAGCCGGAACATGGAACTCAGCGGTTCCGAGCGCCACCGCATGTACATCCTCTTCCAGCGCAAGCTGGCGGAACCATTCGGTTGCCTGGCCCTGCTGCTGCTGGCGATGCCGCTCGCCGTCAGGTATGCGCGCAGCCGCAGCCTCGCGTTCGGCCTCTCCCTGGTGGTAACCCTGTTCTGGTACCTTCTCATGACTTTCGGTCAGTTACTGGCCCAGACCGGAACCATCCCGGTATGGTTCGGCATGTGGCTGGCGAACATCACGCTGGCAGTGGCCGGATTCATCATGCAGCAGCGGCCAAGGGGCGCCTGAGCAGCGACTGGAACGTGAATTCCGCCGTGGTAAGCTCGTAAACCTGTATGGAACGGTTGCTGCAAAGCCTGCAAGCCAAAACCAGTTACCTGTCCGGGGCTGATACCGAACGACTCAAGGACGCCTTTGAGCTCGCACGGTCGGCCCATGAAGGCATGCGCCGCCGTTCCGGCGAACCCTATATCGTGCACCCGGTGGCCGTAACTGCACTCCTTGCGGAGATGCGGCTGGACGCGGACGCGCTCATAGCCGGCCTGCTGCACGACACGGTGGAGGACACCGACGTCACCTTCGAGCAGATCGAGGAGCAGTTCGGCAAGCCCGTGAGGCGCATAGTCGAGGGCGAAACCAAGATCAGCAAGCTGGCCGTGCGGGTGTACGAGGACGAGCAATCCGAGAACCTGCGTCAGATGCTGCTGGCGATGGTGGGCGACGTGCGCATCATCCTTGTGAAGCTGGCTGACCGCCTGCACAACATGCGCACCCTGGCCAGCATGCCGCCCGACAAGCAGCAGCGGATCAGCCGCGAGACACTCGAGATTTTCGCTCCGCTCGCCCACCGCCTGGGTATCAGCCATCTGAAGAACGAGCTCGAGGACCTGTCGTTCATGTACCTGGAGCCCGAGCGCTACCGCATGCTGGAACGTCAGGTGAAGATGCGGCACGTGGAGCGGGAGTCGTTCCTGAACGGCTCGCTCAAGCTCCTGGAGGAGCGTCTGGCCCGCGAAGGCCTGGAGTTCGAGGTCAGTGGCCGCAGCAAGCATCTCTACAGCATCCACCGCAAGATGGTGCGGGACGGCAAGAACCTGGACCAGATTTTCGACCTGATGGCCATCCGCGTGATCATCAAATCGGGTGTGGGCACAGATGACCTGAGCGAGGACCTGCTCGAGCAGGCAGTCTGCTACCGGGCGCTGGGCATAGTTCACAACCTGTGGAGCCCGATCCCCGGGCGCTTCAAGGATTACATCGCGGTGCCCAAGCCCAACGGCTACCAGTCCCTGCACACGACCGTCATCGGCCTGCAGGGCCAGCCGATTGAGGTGCAGATCCGCACTTCGCGCATGCACGGAGTGGCCGAGTTCGGCGTCGCCGCGCACTGGGCGTACAAGGCCGGGCTGCAGGACCCTGAAGAGGTCAAGCGCCGCCTGGACTGGATGCAGCAGCTGCTGGACATGAACGACGACTCGGAAACCGCCGGTGCGTTCATTGACACGGTCAAGTCGGACATGCTCAGCGAGAGGGTGCTTGTGTTCTCACCGGCGGGGGATGTCTACAACCTGCCGCGTGGTTCCACCCCGATTGACTTCGCCTACGCCGTGCACACGCAGATCGGGCACCGCTGCATCGGCGCCCGCGTAAATGGCGAGATCGTGCCCCTGGGCTATGAACTCAAGACCGGCGACCGGGTGGAAGTCCTGACCAACCGGAGCTCGCAGTACGGTCCCTCCAGCGACTGGCTGAACCTGGCGCACTCCCGCAGCGCGAAGCAGAAGATCCGGCAGTACTTCAGGCAGCAGGAGAAGCAGGGGCAGCTGGAGGCGGGCCGCAAGACCCTGGAGCGGGCGCTGCGCCGCAAGCACCTGTCCATCAACAACCAGGCGGCCAAGGGACGCCTGGAGGAAGCCGCGCACAGCCTGATCGGTTCGGATGCCAGCGTGGACGAACTCTACGTCGCCCTGGCTGCCAAGCGCGTGCAGCCCAAACAGGTGGTCGACTTCCTGGCTCCCGAACTGGTGACCAAGGCGGCGATTCCGGTTGTCAGCGACAATGGCCAGCGCGCCCGCAGCATCTCCGGCGTCTACGTCGACGGCCTGGACATGCCGGCCAACCTGGCGCAATGCTGCAGTCCGGTACGGGGCGATGACGTCATCGGTTACGTGACCCGGGGCCGCGGCGTCAGCGTGCACCGGATCGACTGCCCCAACGTGCGGCACTTGCGCAACTCGCAGCCGGAGCGCTTCGTGAACGTGAGCTGGGACACGCCATCGGGCGAGATGTTCCCGGTGGACTTCGAAATCATGGGCGTTGACCGCCCGGGATTGCTCCACGACATCCTGTCGGTGCTGGCCAGCATGAACAAATCGGCTTCGCGCGTCACGGCGGCGGTGCCCAACAGCAGCAGCGCACGCATCCATTTCCGGATCGACGTGCGTGACCAGAACGAGATCCAGCACATCCGCGAGAACGTGCTGCGCATTCCTGACGTGACCGAGATCTACCGGTCGCGTCCCGGCCTGAAGGCCTGATCGGTTCAGAATGAGTCCACTTCCCGACACTGACCTGGGGCAGATGCTCGACGAACTTGTGCCCGTGGTGCGTGCCGCCGCGACCTTCATAGCCGCCCAGTCAGCCGGTCGTGCCTGGGCGGAGGCGGGCGACCTGCAGGTTAGCAGCAAGGCTGACGCCACCGACTTCGTGACGCGCGTCGACACCGAGGTGGAGACCAGGATGGTCGACTGGCTGACCGCGAATTTCCCGGGCATCGGGGTGCTGGCGGAGGAGGGCACCCGGCTGGATGCGGGCAGCGGCCGTTTCTGGGTGCTCGACCCTCTGGACGGCACCCGCAACTTCATCAAGGGCTACCCGGGTTACTGCGTGTCCCTCGCCCTGGTGCAGGACGGCAGCCCGGTCATCGGCTTGGTCCATGACGTCGAGGCAGATGCACTCTATACGGCCGTCCGCGGCGAGGGCAGTTATCTTGCCGGCCGGCGCCTGCAGGTGGCACGTGAAGATGACCCTGCCCTGTGCATGGCCGGGGTGGGCTACCCCGTTGCCAGCCGCTCTGATGAAACCAACCTGCAGCGCTACCTGCGCCTGCTCGCCGGCACGGCGGCCCTGCGCCAGGGTGGAGCAGTGGCCAGGGAACTGGCCCTCCTGGCACGGGGCAGCCTGGACGCCTTCTGGCAGCCGCACTTAAGCCCCTGGGACATTGCCGCCGGCATGCTGCTGGTGGAGGAGGCCGGCGGCAAGGTAGAGACATCATGCACCGGCGACTGGCTGTCCGCAGGCACCCTCGGGCTCTTTGCCGCTTCGCAGTCGGCTTTTGCCCCGATCCGGGAGTTGATTGAATGAGCGTGTCCGTCCTCTTCGTGTGTCTCGGCAACATCTGCCGTTCGCCGACGGCTGAAGCGGTGTTCCGCCACAAGCTTGCCGAGGCGGGTCTGCAGGAGCTGGTGCGGGTGGATTCCGCCGGCACCTCCAGCTGGGAGGTCGGCAATCCACCCGATCCACGTTCCGTGCAGGTGGCCAGTAAGCGCGGCTACTCATTCGAAGGCCAGCGCGCCCGCCAGTTGGCCCCGGCGGACCTTGAGGAGTTCGATTACGTTATCGCCATGGACAGGCAGAACCTGAAGGACATCAGGCAGCTGGATCCCGGGACAGATGCACGCCTGCTGCTTGATTTCGCGCCGGAGTTGCCGGAACGGGAAGTGCCGGACCCCTGGTATCACGGCCGGTTCGACGCAGTGCTCGACCTGATCGAGGCGGGCGCCGACGGACTGCTCAGTGAGGTCCGCGGCGCCCTTGCCGGCCAGGCAGATGGGTCCGCCTGACTACAGGCCCAGGATTGCCAGGACCCCCAGCTCGCCCAGCTGCGGCTGAACCTGCCGGACAAGTTCCCGGTTGACCTCAGGAACCGGCTCGGCTGCAACTTGCCGCTGCGCCACATTGTCCTGACCGCCAAGCGCGGTGAGGAAGTTGCCGATATCGTAGTCGGCGCCCTGCAGGCCTGCAGCGCGCAGCACCTCCCGCCTCGTCCAGGAGTATTCGCTCTCGGAGAAGCCGTTGGCGTTGAGCGCTTCGATCTGCGCACTGCGGGCCTGGCCTAAAAGGCCGATGAAGTCGGCGTATGCCCCCGCCAGACGTGGGATGTCCATCAGCGAGGGGCGCTCGGTGCCCACCTGCTCGTAGCGCTGCTCGAGGGCGGCGAACCGGTTCTGCAGGTCAGCCCGGATGGTCTCCAGCACTGCCAGATACCTCTCAACCTGCTCAGGCTGCAGTTCACCATTCGCGGGCGGCGTGAAGGTGGACCGGTTGTTCAGCTGCACGTCCATGGAGCCGATGCGCGCAAGCTCCTGCGCCGAGCTGGCCACCTGGCTGATGGGGCGGCCGACGAACCACCAGCCGGCACCGGCCAGCAGGATCACGATTATGGCGACTGCGATGAGGCAGCCACCTACGAACTTGTTGCCGGAACGGGGCTTGCTGTTGATCATCTGGGCATTGTTCATGAGAGGAATGTTACTTAAGGGGCGTCAATCCGGCGTCAAAGCCCTTGCCATCTGGAATTCTGGCGTGTGTCTCGGTGCCGGGAAGTTGCCGGTCAGTCCCGTCACCTGGAAGCCGTGGCGCGCGTACAGGCGGGCGGCGGCCACGTTGCCCTGGGCAACCCATAACACCAGGCGCACGGCACCTTCAGCCGTGGCGTGGAGAATGGCCTGATTCACCAGCCGACCGGCGGCTCCAAGGCCCCGGGCTTCTTCGGCCACCCACATGGACACCAGCTGCCAGTCCCCGCTCCTGGCGTCAGCCTCGCGGTAGGGAAGGACAGTTACGAGGCCGAGATCCGTTCCCTTCTTGCTGGTGAGAACCCAGGTGGCTGCCTCCGGATTGGCGAGCCTCTGCCGCCAGTCCTGTTCGCTGAGAGCCTCGGCGTCCTCCGCGGAAGAGAAGAAGGCCTCAGGATTGGTGCGCAGGGCCTGCAATCTGACCTGCCGGTAGCGCAGCCAATCGTCCGCCTGCAGCTTGTGCACAGTGAATTCCATGGGAGAGGTTACAACGTTCTGGATTGCCGGAAAAACAAGTGCCCCATCGGTGGTCTGCGGCACCTGACGATCACCCCTTATGGCTGCTTCT
>CAYMUK010000004.1:0-35529 GCA_964393655.1 uncultured bacterium
CGATGTCCTCGCTCGGCCGTCCGGCCAGGACGCTGCCGAAGCCGCGCACCAGGCCGGTGACCATGGTCGGCACGGCGGTGACGCTGAAGGTCAGGGACTCAAAGACGGCTTCGGGGAAGCTGACGGGGACGGCGCCGAGCGCAGTCTCACCCAGGCCGATGCCGAGCAGCGACTCACCGGTTTCAGGAGGCCAGGGGAGACTGAACTCCAGGTTGGGGCTGCCGGGGCGGTCGACCACCAGTTCCAGCACCCCGCCGGCATCAGCCACGTGCGGTGTCTCGCCCCGCACGATGGCCTGCACCAGGGCCGGCTCGGGATCGCTGACGCCGCCCACCATGAGCAGCTGGTCACCCGCCTGCAGGCCCGTCCGCTCCGCATGGGAACCGGGTTCCACCGAACCCACCACCGTGGCCAGCGGCAGGTTGGCGGTCAGGCTGCGGTACGCGGGTTCCAGTGTGATGACGGTGCTGATCAGCAGAATTCCCAGTATGAAGTTTGCTATGACTCCGCCGACGAGAACCCAGACCTTCTGACCCAGGCTGGCCTTGGCCATGCCCTCATCGGGGTGCTCCAGCGTGCCGTCTTCGGCGACCTTCGGTGCCATGCCCGGCAGGTCCACGTAGCCGCCCAGGGGAATGAGCGAGAGACGCCATTCAGTGCCGCGCCAACTGGTCCGCCAGATGACGGGTCCGAAGCCGATGCTGAACGCGCGGACGGGGATGCCGACACTGCGGGCGTTCAGGTAATGCGCAAGCTCGTGAATCATGATGGACACGAGCAGAATTACGATCATTGTGAGTGCAGTAGCCATCGTACCTTTCGGAGGCCGGTGATCAGCCCATCACAGAATAGCCCGTAGCCGGGAAAGCTGTTCACGGGCGAGCCTGCGCGCTGCCGCGTCGGCGTCAGGCAGGTCATCCCAGCCGGGTTCGCCGGCAGGCGCCTTTTCCAGCGTGGCGGCCAGCACCCGGCTTATGCCGCTGAAGGGAATTGCAGAATCCAGGAACGCTTCCACTGCGATTTCGTCCGCCGCGTTCAGGTAGGTGCGTGCGAAGCCGCCGCGCCTTCCCGCCTCGTACGCCAGCTCGAGTGCGGGGAACCGGTCCCGGTCCGGCTCCAGGAACTCCCAGGTGCCGGTCAGCGGCAGGGGCTCAAGCGGCACCTCGGGCCGGTCCGGGTATTCGATGCCGTACTGGATCGGCAGGCGCATGTCATGAGCGCCCAGCTGGGCCTTCACTGAGCCGTCAAGGAACCGGACCAGTCCGTGTACCAGCTGCTGCGGGTGCACCAGCACCTCGATCCGCTCCAGCGGGAAATCGAAGAGCCCCTGGGCCTCCAGCACTTCCAGTCCCTTGTTGAAAAGGGTCGCCGAATCGATGGTGACCTTCCTGCCCATGCTCCAGTTCGGGTGGTTCAGTGCCTGCCGGGCAGTGACGGCGGACAGGTCCTCCGGCCCGCGCAGGAACGGCCCACCGGAAGCGGTGATGACCAGCGAATGAACGTTGGCAAGCCGCTCGCCCTGCAGGCACTGGAACAGCCCTGAATGTTCGGAATCGACCGGAGTGATCGTCGAGCCACTGTGCGCGATGAGGTCACGGATCAGGGGAGCGGCTATCACCATGGCCTCCTTGCCGGCCAGGGCAACATGCCTGCCTGCCGCCAGGGCAGAACGGAGCGGCGGCAGGCCCGCCATGCCGGGAATGGCGGCCACCACAGTGTCCGCCTCCGCGGCAGCAACCTCGCAGGCACCTTCTTCGCCGGTCAGGAGTCGCGTCGACTCCGGCAGCCGGCCGCGCAGCCAGTCCGCCGCCTCCGGGCTGCAGGAGACGAGTGCCGGGCGGAACTCGTGCACCTGCTCCAGCAGCAGCCTCACGTTGGCTGAGGCCGCCAGGCCCGTCACCCTGTAGCCGCGCCAGCGGGCCACGGATAGCGTCTGCGTGCCGATGGAGCCGGTGCTGCCCAGTACGGTGATGCTTCTCATCCGCCCATTATTACCCGGCAGCGGGTATCCTCCTGATGCGGAGGTAAGAGTGTCAGCAGTGCAGACGGAAGCAACCATGGTCACAGCAGTCGTACCCTCGCTGCGCATCGACGTGCTGGGCGCCAGGGCCTTCAAGGTGTCACGCGCATACTTCGCCAAGGGCGTCGCCAGCGGCAGCGTAACGGTGGGGGAGGACAGGGCCGGCAAGTCCTCACAGGTGCAGCCGGGCCAGGTGGTGAGCGCACACGGGCTCGGCAAGTTCGAGCTGCTCACGGTGGACGGCAGCACCCGCAAGGGCAACCTGAAGGTGAGCCTGCGGGTCAGCCGGTCGGTTGACTAGAGCCGCACGCGTTTGCCGCCGCCGCGGGCCTTGAAGATCATCCGGAAAGGCACCTCGCTGAATCCCAGATCCTCGCGGATCCGGTTGCGCAGGTACTGTTCGTACGGCCTGGTGACGTACTCCTCGTTGTTGACGTGGAAGATGAACACGGGCGGAGCCACGTCCGGCTGGGTGACGTACAACAGGCGCAGCGGCCGCCCCTTGAAGTTCGGTGGCTGCACCTTCTGTGTCCAGATGTCAAGCCAGCCGTTCAGCTGGCCGGTGCTGACGCGCCTGTGGGCGGTGTCGAACACCCGGACCGTGCTGGCCAGCAGCTCCTCCAGGCCCTCGGATTCAAGTGCACTGGTGAACACGCGCGGTGCGAAATCGATGTGATTGAGTTCCTGGTCGAGGTCCGCCAGCACAAGGCGCCGGTCCTCAGGGGCGATGAGATCCCACTTGTTGATCGCCATCACGACGGGTTTGCCGGCCTCAAGCGCCAGGTTGGCCAGCCGCATCTCGTGATCGCCGAACTCGAACGGGTCGACCACCAGGATGGAGACATCCGACCGGAGCAGGGCCTGCTCGCTGCGCAGTTTCGAGAAGTACTCCAGGTGCGCGTCGGGCTTGCGCCGGATGCCCGCCGTGTCGATCAGCGTGAAGCTGCGGCCCGCGTAGTCGAACTCCACGTCGATGGAATCGCGGGTGGTTCCGGGAATGTCCGCAACGATCACGCGTTCATCACCCACGATCGCGTTCAGCAGGCTTGACTTGCCGACATTGGGCCGGCCGATTATCGCTATGGCCAGCTTCTGCTCGTCAGCCACGTCTGCGCTCTCAGGCAGCAGCTCGCCGATCTGCTCGAGCAACTCGGAAGTGCCCACACCGTGTTCGGCGGCGGTGGGGAAGGGTTCGCCGAAGCCCAGGCCGTACAGCTCGAAGAACTCGGCGTCGTCAAGGTGCCTTTCGTCGTCCATCTTCGTGGCCACCAGCAGGGTCTCACGGTCAAGGCGCCTGAGCCAACCGGCTACCTCATGGTCCGCGTCGGTAGCGCCCTCGCGGCCGTCCACGCAGAACAGCACCAGGTCGCTTGTGCGCAGCGCTTCCTCCACCTTCAGGTGGATGGACTTCTCCCATTCATCCCCGGACCAGAGACCGCCCGTGTCCAGGAGCAGGAAGCGTTTGCCATCGGGCGTATCCAGTCGCGCGGACTTCACGTCCCGCGTCACACCCGCCTCGTCGGCGACTATCGCCTCGCGGCGACCCACCAGCCGGTTGAACAGGCTCGACTTCCCCACATTTGGCCTGCCCACTATCGCTACGGTAAACATCATTCCTCCTGAACCATCAGGTTCGCTCCGGGCCCTACCTGGGCTCCACTGGCCCACGCCTGCGCCGGCAACCGCTTCCGGCCGGGCGACTGCAGCTGCCTCAGCAGAAGCGCATCCTGGCCGCAGGCCACGAGCACGCCGTCCGCCGTCACGTTGAGTACAGCACCCGGCGGACCCGATTCGCCCTGCACGGGCGACATGTCGTGCACCTTGATGTCGCTTCCTGACAGCGGGAAGAACGTGCCGGGCCACGCAGCGACGCCGCGGTAGCGATTGTAGCTGGTTGCGGCCGGCTGGCTGAAATCGAGCAGGCCGTCACGACGGGTCAGCATCGGCGCGTGGGTGGCCAGTGAGTCATCCTGCTCCACGCTCGGCAGCCGCCCGGCGGCCAGCAGTTCCAGGGCCTCGGTCATGGCGGTGGCACCCAGCCCGGCGAGCCTCAGGAACAGTTCGGGCGCAGTCTCATCGGGCCCGATGCCTGTGCGCAGCACGTGCCGCACGGGTCCCGTGTCCAGCCCTTCCTCCGTCTGCATGATTGAAATACCCGTCTCTGTGTCGCCGCTGATCAGCGCCCACTGCACGGGGGCGGCGCCGCGCCAGCGCGGCAGCAGGCTTCCGTGCACGTTCAGGAACCCTTCACGGGGAACAGACAGCAGTTCCGCGGGCAGGATCCTGCCGTAGGCCGCCGTGACCGCCACGTCGAGCTGCAGGGAGTCCAGCCAGTCAGTGAACTCCCGGTTCCGCCGCAGGCGGGTGGGCTGCTCAAGGGGGAGTCCCAGCTCCAGGGCCCTGCTGGCAAGCGGGGGCTGCCGGAGCCGCAGGCCCCGGCCCACCGGCTTGGCAGGTTGCGTGACCACGGCTCTTACGTCCGCCACTTCCTTCAGGGCTTCAAGTACCGGCACCGCGAACGAAGGGGAACCGAACAGTGCTACGCGCAACTTCACTCCTCCAGCGACAACGGCGTGAGCCTGATCGTTGCCCGCGGTACCCCGACGGCGGTGACGCCCTCGGGCAATTCCAGCAGCACCGGGACAGTGTGGCTGCCGCTGTCCAGCGGCAGCTGGCTGAGATCGGCCGTGGCCCTGACTGACTCCACGCCGCTCAAGCCGGTGGGTGGCCCGACCAGCGTCACCTCGGCCGAATCAAGCCGCGCGGTCACGTTGAAACCATCGACTGCCGGCGGCAGCAGTTGTACGTTCACGGTCTGCTGCCTGAGCACGGGATTCTCCACTACCGTCACAACCACCTGGGCAGGCAGCATGCTGACGCCGGCAACGGGCAGGCCGCCCAGGTCGGCCGCGAAACCGGCCAGGCTCCGTTCGCCCGCCGCGGCACGCACGGGCACCACGACACGCGAGACGCGCGTGAGCACGCTGGCAAGGCCGCTGACTGTCACATGTTGCGGTTCCACGGTGATCTCCGCGCGCACGTCCGCGTTCTGGGCTCCAATCAGGACCGGTTCCACTGGCACCACCGCCTCTGCAAGCGTCTCGACGGTGCCGATGACCTCGCCGGGGGTGACGCTGACCAGTTCGACACCTTGCGGAATCATCACGTTGATGGGTTCCTCGAAGTCGCCGCTCCGGCCTTCCAGGTCGATGATGGCACCCAGGCTCTGTGCCTGCAGCCGCTCGATCAGTACGCTGGGCCCGCGTATCGTGATCACCGCGGAATCGGGGATACCGCTGGCCACGCTCGTGCTGCCCAGGCCCTGGACCTCCAGTTCCACCACGCGGCTGGCCTGGGTCTGCGGCGTGTCACCTACCGTGGCGAACCACCAGACAAGCAGCGCGGCCAGCAGCGCGCCCAGCTTCTGGGGCCAGTTGTGCAGGAAGAAACTCCTGAGCCCGGTCAGGAACTTGCTCATGCCGAGTACGCCTGTCTGAGCGCGGCGAGGACATCCGATGGCGCCACATCGCTCCGCAGTTCGCCGTTTTGGGCCAGGCTGACTGTGCCCCGCTCCTCGCTTATCACCAGTATCAGGGCGTCGCTGACTTCCGCCAGGCCCAGGCCTGCCCGGTGCCGCGTGCCGTGCTTGACGCTCCAGCCTTCCTGCCGGTCCGACAGCGGCAGGATCGCCCCGGCGTGGGTGATCATGTCGTCCTTGATGAGCACGGCGCCGTCGTGCAGTGGACCGGCCGATGCAAACACCGTCTGCAGCAGCGCGCTGGTCACCGGCGCATTGATCTCAGTGCCGTTGGCCCCGTACTCGGACAGGGGAGTGCGGCCCTGGATGCACAGGAGTGCCCCGCGGCGCTGCGACGCCAGGTCGCGCACGGCCGCCATGATCTCCTGCACGGGGTCCTGGCCGGTGCCCTTGCCCATGGGACCGCGTCCGACGCGCTCGAGTGCCGCGCGGAGCTCCGGCTGGAAGACCACGACCAGTGCGATGAAGCCTACAGGTGCGACCCTGTCGAACAGCCACTGTGTCGCCTGGAGACCGAGCTGGCTGGCGGCGAACCACACGACCAGGATCAGGCCCAGGCCCCTGACTACATGCCAGGCGCGTGAGTTGATGAGCAGACTGTAGGCTTGATACAGGAAGAACGCAATTATCAGGATGTCGAGCAGGTCTGATAGTCTGAAGGTGTCAAATAACCACAAGTCGGGCGCCTCCGGCCGGCCTGCCGCGGGTGGCGCGGGGCACCCCTTCAGCCGCTCTGGGGTGGTATTCTATCACGTTATGAACACTGTTGACTTGCCCGCCATGAAACAGCGCCTCGATACCCTACGGGGGTATCTTTGACATCGCTGGCAAAAGCTCGCGACTTGAAGAGCTTGAACCTGTACTGAACGACCCCTCCTTCTGGAACAACCCGGACAGCGCCCGCAAGCTCAGCCAGGAGAGCGCCAGGCTGCGCCGGGTGGTTGATGGCTTCGCCAGGCTGACCGACGACATCACGGGCCTGGAAGAGCTTCTGGACATGGCGGAGGCCGAGGACGAGTTTTCGGAGCTGGCCGAGGAGGCCGAGCGCCTGGACTCGGACCTGCAGGACCTCTACCGCGAGACGCTGCTTTCGGGCGACCACGTGGACCGCCCTGCGATAGTCACCATCAAGCCGGGGGCCGGGGGAACGGAAAGCTCCGACTGGTCAGGCATGCTTCTGCGGATGTACCGCCGCTTCGCCGAGCGCAACGGCTACAAGGTCGAGTTCATCGACCTGGAGAGCAATGAGGCCGCGCCCCAGGCGGTTGATTACGCCCAGTTCGTCGTGCGGGGGGAACGCGCGTTCGGATTCCTGTCCGCCGAGGGTGGCGTGCACAGGCTGGTGCGCGTTTCACCGTTCGACTCGCAGAGCCGGCGGCACACAAGCTTCGCCTCCGTCGAGGTGATG
This sequence comes from uncultured bacterium, assembly GCA_964393655.1. Classification (GTDB taxonomy): domain Bacteria; phylum Deinococcota; class Deinococci; order Deinococcales; family Trueperaceae; genus CALDPK01. The sequence goes on from CAYMUK010000004.1 coordinate 6,967, forward strand.
CCGGAGATCGACGACGACATCCACATCGACATCAACCCGGCCGATCTGCGCGTGGACGTGTTCCGCTCGTCAGGACCGGGTGGCCAGTCGGTCAACACGACGGACTCTGCTGTCCGCCTGGTGTGGCGCGGCGGGACGCCTGACGAGATCATCGTCACCTGCCAGGACGGCAAGTCGCAGATCAAGAACCGTGAGAAGGCCATGACAGTACTAAGGAGCCGCCTGTGGGAGCGCGAGGAATCGAAGCGGCTGGACGAGCAGCTCAAGGCGCGCGGCGAGCAGAAGGCGAACGAATGGGGCTCGCAGATCCGCTCCTACGTTCTGGACAAGCAGTACGTGAAGGATCACCGGACCGGCACCACCCGGCATGATCCCGACGAGGTGCTTGATGGCGACATCATGGACCTCATCTGGGCCGGCCTCGAATGGCAGGCGGACCGGAACAGCGAAGCCGAATAGGCTTGTCACGGATCCTGGCTGTGGCGGACCAGGTCTCGCCGGTGATTCATTCCGCCAACTTCCCGGGCAATCTGCCGCCTTTCGACGCCGTTCTGAGCGCAGGCGACATGCCCGGGCACGTGCTCGAGTTCATGGCGGACAGGCTGCGCGTGTCGCCGGTGTTCGTGAAAGGCAATCACGTGACGGAACTGGTGCCCGATCCGCTGGATGACGAGGGTGTGGCGCGCAAGGACCCCGGAGGCTGCCTGGATGCGCATTGCCGGGTCATCAGCCACGCCGGGCTGCTGATTGTCGGATTCGAGGGCAGCGCGCGTTACCGGCCCGGTCCCCAGCAGTACACGGAGCGGCAGTACGCGCGGATGGTCAGGGCACTCACCCCGCGGTTGCTGTGGAACCGTCGCCGCTACGGCCGTGCGGTGGACATACTGCTGACGCACGCGCCGCCCACCGGTCCGCACGCGGGTGAGGACTGGCCGCACCGGGGGATTCCCGCCTTCGAGAAATTCAGCAGAAGATGGCGGCCCAGGCTTCACGTGCACGGTCACGTGCACCTGCTGGGCGCTAACGCCACGCGCGAATACACCACACCGGAAGGCGTGCGCGTGGTCAACGCCTTCGAATTCGCACTCATAGACCTCTAGTCGCTGACGGTGGCTTTCGTCCCGGCCGTCTCCAGCTCGGTAGCCTCGGGCAGTCCCAGGCGCAGAACGGCCAGGGCCGACCAGTTGCCTGCCTGGTCTGCGGCGGTGGTGCCCAGGCGGCCGACCACCCGGCCACCATCCTTTATGTCCCGCTCGGAAGTGGCCGGCGGTCCGGCGAGCCGGAGCCGCTGCAGGCCGCGGCGCAACTTGCCGCGCGCCTCGATGCGCGCCATTATCTCCTGGCCCAGATAGCAGCCCTTGCGGTAGGAGACCAGGTGCTCAAGTCCGGCTTCCTGCGGCAGGACGCCCTCACCGGCGTCGAAGGCGGCTGCCGCCACAAGTGCCTGCACGCGCGCGGCAGCCAGCTGCTCCGCTGTCGCCTCGCTCGCGCCCCCGGCGGCCAGCGCCTCACCGGCGCTCTCCCAGTCGCCCCGCAGGAACAGGTCCACGCCGCCGTCCACACTGCGTCTGCGCGGCAGGACGGCCGCCACCTGACCTGCTTCTTCAGCCAGCGCCACCAGTGGCTGCGTGTCTGCCGCCTGCACCGTCAGGTGCGTCCAGCCGCCCGTCACGTCAGTGAGCGTGACCTGGTCGAAGATGATGTGGCGTTCGAACTCCTGCAGCACCAGTTCGGCCTTGCCATCCTCCACGACCAGGAGCAGGCTGCCGGCCAGCCGCAGCACCGTCATCTGGGCAAGCGCATGGCCCCGGTGATTCAGCAGCAGGGCGCCAGTGCCTTCCCCCTCCTTCAGGCCGCGCACATCGTTGCTGACCAGCCCCTGTACGAAATCGATCCGGTCGTCACCACCCACCTCAATGAAACCGGAGTCAAGCCTTGCAAAGAACATGCCCCTGTCTATCACGGTGCTGCCACCCCGGGGAGTCGGCCGGAGCACGCAACCGGGGAGCTCATGCAGGCCGGCTATACTTGCTGCATGAAGAGCAAACAGCGCTGGCTGGCCGAGAACTACGCTGCTGCCACAGAGCGCAGGGCAGAACGTGACTATCCATTCAGGACCCTCTCCGACCTGGAGATCGACCCGCTCTATACCGCGGACGACCTGGGGGACTTCGACGTGAAGGCGGAGCTGGGCATGCCCGGCGAGTACCCGTTCACACGGGGTGTACATGCCAGCATGTACCGTTCGAAACTCTGGACGATGCGCATGTTCGCTGGCCTGGGCACCGCGGAGCAGACGAACGAACGTTTCCGCAGGCTGCTGGAGGCGGGCCAGACCGGACTGTCCACCGCGTTCGACCTGCCCACGCTGATGGGTTATGACAGCGACCATCCGCTCTCGGGCGGCGAGGTCGGCAAGTGCGGCGTCGCCATCAGCAGCCTTGCGGACATGGAGGTCCTGTTCGAGGGCATAGACCCCGAACAGGTGACCACTTCCATGACCATCAACAGCCCGGCGAACGCCATCTGGGCAATGTACCTGGCGATGGCGGAGAAGCGGGGGGCCAGCTTGGACCGGCTGGGCGGCACGATCCAGAACGACATCCTGAAGGAGTTCATCGCGCAGAAGGAGTACATCTTCCCGCCGGCACCTTCCGTGAAGCTCGTCATCGACACCTTCGAGTGGGGTCCGAAACACGTGCCCAGGTGGAACTTCATCTCCGTCTCTGGCTACCACATCCGCGAGGCGGGCTCCACGGCCGTGCAGGAGCTAGCGTTCACGCTGGCAGACGGCATCCACTACGTGCGGAAATCGCTGGAACGCGGCCTGGACATCGACGAGTTCGCGCCGCGCATCAGCTTCTTCTTCAACGCGCACAACGACTTCTTCGAGGAAATCGCCAAGCTGCGCGCCGCCCGGCGTATCTGGGCGCGGCAGATGCGCGAAGTGTTCGGGGCCAAGGATCCCCGGTCATGGATGATGCGCACGCACGTGCAGACTGCCGGGGTGTCCCTCACCGCGCAGCAGCCGCTGCTGAACATGTCCCGTGTGGCCATCCAGGCACTCGCCGGCGTGCTCGGCGGTACCAACAGCCTGCACACGGACGCGTATGACGAAGCGCTGGCCCTGCCCACCGAGGAATCGGCGCTCCTGGCCCTGCGCACCCAGCAGGTCATCGCCTACGAGACCGGCGTGGCCAACACGGCAGACCCCCTTGGCGGCTCCTGGTTCCTGGAGGACCTGACCAACCGCATGGAACGCGAGTGCCTGAAGTACTTCGAGCGCATCGACGCCCTCGGCGGAGTCGAGGCAGGCATCGAGGCCGGCTTCTTCGCCTCCGAGATCGGTGACGCCAGCTACCAGCAGCAGCGCGAGATCGACACGGCTGAACGCATCGTCGTAGGTGTCAATGCCTTCGTCAGCGACTTCCCGGAAGTTCCGGTGCAGCTGGTGGATCCCGCCGTGGAGCGCACGCAGGCTGAGCGGCTGGCGCGCGTCAAAAGCGAGCGGGACCCGGTCGCGGTCGAGAGCGCACTCGCTGACCTGCGCCGGGCGGCAAGGGAAGACACCAACACCATGCCAGCCTTCATGGAGGCAGCCCGGGCATACGCCACGCTGGGCGAGCAGATGGACGTGCTGCGTGATGTCTACGGCGTGTTCGAGGAGCCGGTACTCATATGAGGCCAATCCGCGTGCTCATAGCCAAACCCGGCCTGGACGGCCACGACCGCGGTGCCAAGGTCATCGCCCGGGGACTGCGGGATGCCGGCATGGAGGTCATTTATTCCGGCCTGCGCCAGACAGGACCCATGATCATCAACGCGGCCATCCAGGAGGATGTGGACGCAATCGGCCTGTCCATCCTCTCCGGAGCCCACATGCGCTATTTCCGGGAGGTCAGTGAAGGTCTGGCCGAACGCGGGGCAGGTGACATCCTGCTCTTCGGTGGCGGCATCATCCCGGACCAAGACCATGCCCAGCTGGATGAACTCGGAGTGGGCCGCATCTTTACCCCGGGGACCACCATCCAGGACGTGGTCGCGTGGCTGGAAGGCCGGCTGCGTGAAGGTGGAGGCCGGGAATGAGAAGGAAAGCACGGGCTTCTCACTTTCGCCAATGATATTTTGAACTACAGTTTCGGCACAAGCCGATAAACCTTGCAGGATCCGTCCGCCCGCGTGCCACAGGCAGTCGCGGGGCCAAACCCAAGCGGATCCAAGAGGAGTTTGCCCTAAATGAGATCCCCCGGCAAGTATCTGCTGGCAGCAGCATGCCTGTTCATGACAACAAGTGCCCTGGCCGAAGGCTTCGCCCTGAGGCGTGTGCGGCCTGGTGACACCATCGGCAGCATCGCCTCCGACTACAACGTGAACGCTGAAGTCCTGATGGCTTTCAACGAACTTGGTGACACCCTGATCCATCCCGGTGACCTGCTCCGCGTGCCCTACATCTCAGCGACAGGTGGCGCTGCCGAGGAGGCACCGCGGCCGCCCGCCAACTTCCGCAAGCACCAGCTGCAGCCGGGGGAGAGCCTGTCCGAGATCGCCTCGCTCTACGGCATCAGCCTGAACGCACTGGTGGGTGCCAACCCCGACTTGTCCTCACTCGACCGCCTGCCGACCGGCGTGGAGCTGCTGATTCCACCCCGCGAAGGCCTGGTGGTGACCCTGGGTGAAATTGACGGCCTGCAGGAGCTCCTGGAGGAATATGGCGTGAGCCCCCTCGAGGTCGCACGGGCGAATAACATCCGCAGCCTGGCAGACCTGCAGAACGGGATGCTGCTGTTCCTGCCCGGCGTGGAGCCGGCCGCGGCCCTGGAACGCCTTGCGCGGGTACGCGAGGAGGAACTGCGCTACGTGTGGCCGCTGCATGGCAGGATCACCTCGTACTTCGGACGCCGCAACCTGGGCATGGGCACCAGCAGTTTCCACCGGGGAATCGACGTGGCCGCCCCGACCGGCACCCCCGTGTACGCCGCTCGCAGCGGTACCGTCGTGTTCTCGGGCTGGTCAACGAGCGGCTACGGATACCTGATCCGCATCCGCCACTCGGGTGGCGACGAAACCTGGTACGGGCATTTCAGCACTCTCATCGCGGGTGTGAACGAGTATGTCGCGCAGGGCGAGATGATCGGGCTGGTCGGTTCCACCGGCATCTCCACCGGACCGCACCTGCACTTCGAACTGCACGAGTCCGGATCGGCCGTTGATCCGATTGGCTACCTGAACTGAACTGAGATTCAGCCCGGGTAGTAGAGGATGCGGCCGCAGCTGGGGCAACGCACCACGCCTGCGTCCTTCCTGACTTTCTGCACGACGTGAATCGGCAGGTGCACGTTGCAGCCCGAGCAACGGTTGCTGCCCTGGACTTCGGCCAGGCCGACGCCCTTGCGGGCCTTGCGCACCTGTTCGTAAGTGCCGAGCAGGCTCTTGTCGATTCCCGCCACCATTCCCGCGCGCGTTGCGGTCAGTTCCTCAATCTTGTCGTCAACCGCCTGGACCCGGTCTTCCTCCGCCTGCCTGAGCTCCGCAACGACCGGACCCAGCTCCTCAAGCTGACCTGTCAGTTCGCTGACCTCGGCACCGAGGCGCTCGGAATCCTCCATGAGCGGCATCAGGTCCTCTTCGACCTCCTGCACGCGCGTGGCGAACATCAGCTCCTGATTCTGGAACTGCGAGGCTTCCTTGGCTGATTCCGCCGTCAGCGACGCATTCGCCGCCGCCTTCCGGCGCTCCTCCATCGATCCCAGCTCGAGTTCCGCGGTGCGGATCTCGGCGTTGCGCTCTTCGAACTCCCTGCGCTTGGCCTCCAGCCTGGCCTGCAGCTGGGCGTGACGCGCGACAGCGTCAGTCAGCTCTTCCGGAGTGCGCTCGCGTTCCTCGTGCAGGCCGTCAATCTCTAGGTCGTGTGACTGGACGTCGGCAAGCTCCTTCATCTGGTCACTCATGGATTCTTCCTCCTGCGCTGGTCGTGCCCATTAACAAGAAACTCCGCTGGGACCTGCCCGGCGGAGTGCGTCAGTTGTTGCCTGTGTCGTGCTGAACTCACATCCCGCACTTTAGCATGTGACCCGGACTACGGTGTCGCGGGCTTACAATGGCCCCAATGTTCGAGGAATCAGCTGAGAGTTTCACGTCGCGCTGGCGCAGCGAGGCAGCCGACGCCCGGATCTTTCCGAAGGTCGAGAATGACCCGCTGCTGGAACTCGAAGCGGCCGGAGTGATAATCCATGCCATGGAGAGAACCGGGCCCTACCTGTCCCGTGTCGGCCCCGGCCGGGTGATCATCCACGCACTCACCTCCAGCGTGGAGCCGGCTGACAGCGACACCTGCCAGGTCGAGGTGACCGGCATCAGCCGTGCCCGTTTCCAGGGGGTCGTTACCAGACGCGAGGAGAGGTTCCTGGTGGTTGACGCGGGCTTCAGGCTTGTTGTGGGAGCCCTGGAAGAACCGCCCGCCGAACTCGGACCGGGCAGCTACGTCCGGTTCGAGGCGCTGCCACCGCTGCACGCGTTCGTGATCGCCGACTCCGTGCGGCTCGAGCACGACCACGAGGTCTGAACCGCCAGCGGGCCGCGTAGTAGAGTGAATGATGCTGCAAGCGGACTTTTCCAACACTGATTCGACCCGGCTGGGACACCGCGGCCTGGACCTGAGAGCCGAAGCGGAAGCCTGGTCAGCGCACCTGGAGCAACTGGTCCTTGAACTCAAGGCACGGGCTGCTTCTCCCGCGGCGATGCTCGGCTGGCTGACACTGCCGGACGACCGCGAGCTGCTCGGAACTATCCGGCAACTGATCCGGGAGCTGCCCACGGGCATGACCGACCTGGTCGTGCTGGGCATCGGCGGTTCCAGCCTCGGTGCCCTGGCAGTGACCAGTGCGCTTCAGCACCCCTACAGGCTGCTGCAGGAGCAGGGCACGGGCCTCCGGATCCACTTCGTCGACAACGTGGATTCCGATCAGACAGCTGCGCTGCTTGAGGTCCTGAGGCCCGAGACGACCCTCGTGAACGTGATTTCCAAGAGTGGAACTACGGCCGAAACCATGGCCGCCTACCTCCTGTTCAGGCGCTGGCTGGAGGCCGCACTTGGTGCTGCGTACGCGGCCCACGTCATCGCCACCACCGATCCCGAATCGGGAATCCTCAGGCCACTGGCCCTGGACCGGGGTTACCGGGTCCTGGGTGTTCCCCCCAGCGTGGGCGGGCGCTTCAGCGTCCTGTCCGCAGTCGGTCTGCTGCCCATCATGCTGGCCGGCATCGACGCCGACGAGCTGCTGACAGGCGCCGCTGAGGCAAACGCCAGCGCCGCAGAGCCATTTGCCCGGAACCCGGTCCTGCAGGCCGCCCTGATCCAGTACCTCTCGTACCGGCGTGGCCGGGTGATCAGCGTTCTCATGCCCTACAGCAGCAGGCTCCGTCACCTGACTGACTGGTTCGTGCAGCTGTGGGCGGAATCGCTGGGCAAGGCCAAAGACCGCAGGGGCAGCGTAGTGAATGAAGGCTCCACCCCGCTTGGCGCGCTTGGAGCCACGGACCAGCATTCGCAGGTGCAGCTGTTCAATGAGGGACCGGACAACAAACTGGTAGCGTTCGTGCGTGTAGCCGAACCCGGACGGGTGATCGAAATCCCGACGCCGGAACCGCGGATCGAGGAGCTCGACTACCTGACCGGCACTCGCCTGGACCGGCTGCTTGGCGCGGAGCAGGCTGCCACGGCGCACGCACTGCTGAAGCACGGCAAGCCGAACTACACAATCACCATGCCCCGGCTTGACGCCCGCGCGCTGGGCGAATTGCTGCAGTTCCTGATGTGGCAGACAGCGCTCATGGGCGAACTGACCTTCATCGACACCTATGACCAGCCCGGTGTGGAACTCGGCAAGGTATACACCTACGCGCTGATGGGACGCGACGGGTTCGACGCCCAGAGGCAGGAGCTGAAGGAAGCGGGGGTGGAGTGACAGCCGGTCCTTAAGCCGCGGTTTGACAGGGACCCAGGTGCGGGCTAGAATCATTAGCGCTGCCTGGAGCGGTAGTGTAGCGGTTAGCATATCTGCCTGTCACGCAGAAGGTCGCGGGTTCAAATCCCGTCCGCTCCGCCAGAACAACAAGGACCCCCGGACTCGCTTCCGGGGGTCCTTCGCCTGTGGGTCAATCGGGTCTGCCTTCCATTCGTGGCCGCTCAGCTACTGCTAGTCTTGGCGCATGGAATTGCCCGTTCTCGAGATATCCGACTCGGTGGTGTTCCCGGGCATGACCGTTTCATTCGGTCTGGTGGAAGGACGCCACCGACAACTTATCAAGCAGGTCCTGCGCCAGGAGGAACACCGGTTCCTGGTGAGCTGGAGCGGCGAACCGCCCGCTGCCGGCGACCCCGACCGACTGCAGTCGTACGGCACGAACATGGCGGTGCTCAAGGTGGCCGGGAACGACCAGTCGGGTTACACCGTCACGGCCCAGGGGCTGGGACGGCAACTGATCAAGGTTGCGCGCACCGAATCGCACCTGGATTCCGACGGGGGACACAGCTCACTGGTGTTCGCCCATGACGAACCCGCGCCGCTTGAGCGCCACGACCCGAACGAGGAACTCCTGGAAGCCTGGGACACGGTCACCGTGTTCCAGCGCTATGCGGGCCGGTTCTTCGACGAACGCCTTAAGGACCAGATCGATGAGGCCCTGCCTGATGACCCCTTCTACATCGCCTCATTCATCTGTGCCAACACCAGGCTGGAACCGCAGCAGCAACAGCTGCTCCTTGCGGCCCCCTCGCTCATCGCCAGGCTGCGGCTCGTGCGGGCCCAGATGCATGAACAGCTCGGAGAATCAGGCGCGCCTGAGCTTTGAGGTGACACCACGTCGCGCGCCCTGCCGCCCCCGGCCAGCGGGGGCGAATCTGCGCACGGCCAGTTCCGCCAGGAACAGCAGGAACGCCAGCAGCAGCGGCCAGTGCCAGACAGGGATGTACTCGAGTCCCAGGTCAGGCTCATAGCCCGCTAAGTCGTCCAGTGTTCTGCCGCCACTGCGCGCGCTCACTTCGGCCAGCACTGGGCCGGAACTGCCGGATCCGAACTCGGCGGTGCTGCCGCTGATCGCCTGCCTGGCCACCACTTCTGTACCGTCGGTCACGAGCAGCGTGCCCTGCCCGGCTGAGGGCAGGCTCCCCTCGTACCTGCCCGGGGCCACCTGCTCCAGCTGCACGGCGACGCCACCGAACCGGGCGGTCAGGTTGCGGTTGTTCAGGTACTCACCCGCTTCGACGGCGTCCACTGTCACGCGCAGGCTGCTGCCTTCAGGGGTGACGGTGATGGCATGTGAGCCCGGGCGCATCTGCAGCCAGCGGAGGACCCGGAGAAGGCTGGCCGCGAAGTCGTCACTGGCCGCCAGCTCGGGAGCCCAGGCGTTCAGGTCGGTCGTGAGTGCGGCGGTCCGGCCCAGGCCGTAGCGTATTACCGACAGTAGTGGTTCGTCCTGCAGCCCGTCCAGCAGCACTTCCGATGCCGGCCTCGAGGTCGTGGCTACATACGCCTGCACGGCCGGTTGCGGTCCGCTCATCACCGAGAGGTTGTGGGCGGTGGCTACGGGGTTGAAGGTCTCCTCACGCAGCAGCGAACGGGTGGCCACCAGCGCCTCGCTCGTGAAAATCCGGGGCAGCGTGCTGACATCGAGTGCTTCGTAATAGCGTCCGCCGCCGCCGACCGCGATGTTCCGCAGCTGCTCGAAATCGGCGTCCGCCCCAATGGCGATGGTCGACGTGGTGATTCCCGCTTCCGTGCCGCGCCTGGCCAGGCTCCCGAAGTCGGCGGCATTGCTGGAGAATGGTCCGCCTCCGTCATAGAGTTTGCCGTCGGAGAGGATGATGATGTGCTTTATCGCCGCCGGCTCGTTGCTGAGTACGGTGAGCGCCTCGTCGTAGGCGGGTCCTAAGATGGTGCCACCCTGGGTGGTCAGACTGAGGATGGCGGCCAGCATCTCGCGTTTGCCGCGCTCCGTGGCCGGGCGGAGCCTGAACGCCCACTCGCTGGAATCGCTGAACGCTATCAGCCCGAGCAGATCCTGCTCGAAGGCAAGGTCGACTACCGCGATGGCGCCTTCCTTGGCCAGTTCCAGGCGGCTGGGATTGCCGGCAACCATGGACTGGCTGCGGTCGACAATCATGATCATTGCGACCAGGGGGATTTCCACCTCGGTGCGCAGGTCGGTGCTCACCGGCAGCGCTTCCTCGACCGGGGTGCGGAACCAGCCACCGAAGCCGAAGCTCTGCGGTCCGCCGGTCATGAGCAGGCCGCCGCCGTCCGCCACATAATCGAGCAGCAACTGGTGCTGGCCGGCGGTGAACGCGTTGGCGGCGCCGCGGATCACCACCGCGCTCCAGTTGAGCGGCGCCTGGATGTCGCCTGGGCCGCCCTCGGTGACTGCCGCGCCGGAGCCGCGCAGCAGCCCGGCCAGGGCCGGATCGCCCACGACCAGTATGGGCTGGTGCTCACTCACCGGCAGCACGGTGCTCAGGCGGTCATCCGCCAGTGGTTGGTCGAAGTCGACCTCGACAAGGGCGGAAACGTTCATGCTGCCGTCCCCGCTGGCACTGAACGTGAAGGGTATGCCGCTCCGTCCCGCCGGCAGTTCCTGGCTGACCAGCGGCAGCTCGCTGCCGCCGATCCTGACACGCAGGGTGGCGTTGGCAGGGACGTCGGAGCTGACCACGGCCATGCCTTCGACCATCTGGTCGGGCGCAGCCTGTTCCGGAAGGAGCAGGGACTCCAGCCTGAGATTGTTGACGGATTCCACCTGAAACGTGTCCACGGGGATAGCCGGCAGTCCCTGCAGCGCCGAGCCCACTGATTCCACACCGTCGCTCACCAGCAGGATGCGGCTGGCACCACTGCCGGCAGCCACCTGCAGGGCACGCGCCAGATCGGTGGCGCCGGCATCCAGCGCGGCCGGCACGGGAGCGCCCGGACCGGGCAGTTTTACCGTGTCAGCAGCGAAGCCGAACCACAGGGGTTCGGGCGACAGCCCTTCCATGTCCACGGTGGCTAAAGCCGTGCGGGCGCCGTCGCCAACGCTGGAAGATACGTCAAGCAGCACCACCAGCTGGCCTCCCGGCTGGCGCAGGGTCGGACCTGCCAGTGCAACGACAAGCAGGGTGAGTGTCAGCACCCGCAGCCACCAGCCACTGCGGCGCGGCAGCAGCAACAGCAGCGGCAGGGCCAGCAGCAGCCAGGGCAGCTGGAAAGTCAACGGCGACACGGTCTCCGGCACAGTGGCAATGCTAGCACTGCCCAATGCTGATATCATTTGAGGCAGATGCCGGAAGCAGGAAACCCGTGGCTTTTGATTGCCATGTCCACGGACAAACGAGGCGAGGCAATGAGCAACGTCGCGCAGGAGCTCGGCCTGGCGGCGGAGGCCGTTTCCGAGGCCGAAGCGCTGCTGTTCAGGACCCGGCTGCCTGAACGGCTGCCCGCGGCCCTGGTGCTTGAACACCAGCTCGCGGTGCAGGTGGACCAGCTCGACCTGCTGCAGCTGCTGCGGCGCCGCAAGCACCTGAACGAGATACCGATAATCTACCTGGGGCCGCAGGAAAACGAGGCGCAGGCCACGGCATTCGATTCCGGTGCCGATGTCTACCTGACGCTGCCCACCGCTCCAGCGGTTGTGACCGCTGCCCTCAGGAGGCTGCTGGGCCGCCGTCAGTCGGAACTGGCGGTGCGTCAGACGCTTGAGCGTCTGCGCGATTTCGAGCAGGCTTACAAGGAATCCGAACGGGTGAAGGACGACCTTATTCACATGCTGGTGCACGACCTGAAGAGTCCGATTTCAAGTGTCATCGGACTGCTGGACCACAGCCAGGACATGCTGCGCCAGGACGGTTCCGAGGGCGTGGAGGAACTCCTGGCTCTCGCTCGCTCCGAATCGCAGCACCTGCTGGGCCTGGCAGCCAACATCCTGGACGTCCGCCGTATGAAGGACGGGGCCATGCCGTTCGAGCCGATGTGGCTGGACGACCTGACGGTGCTGGCGCAGCAGGCCCTGAGGGACGTGAGCGGCGGACCGCGCCAGCGGAACTTCAGCTTCCTGGTCCGGCCCGAGGCGGAACGCATCCACGCCGATCCGGCGCTGCTGCGGCGCATACTGGCCAACCTGTTCGCCAACGCCGTAAAGCACACCCGTAAGAACGGCTACGTGGATTTCCGGGCCTGGCGCCAGGACGACTCGTGGATCCTGTCCGTCCGGGACGACGGTGAGGGCATCCCAGAGGCGGACCAGAAACGTATCTTCAACGCCTTCGAGCAGTCCCGCCACACCGTGCATGACCGTTACGACAGCGGCATGGGCCTGACCTTCTGCAAGCTGGCCGTCGAGAAGCACGGCGGCAGGATCTGGGTCGAAAGCAAGGTCGGCCGGGGCTCCACCTTCTTCTTCACCCTGCCCGTCAGCGTCACCGATTCGCTGGTGGATCACCAGCTGTCCGTTACCGGTGCCTGAGCAGGACCGGGACCAGCCGGGCTGGCAGCTCGAGCGTTCGCTCTGGCGGCAGGGCTGTGGCACGACAATCGGAGTCGACGAGGCAGGCCGCGGTTGCCTGGCCGGACCGGTTACCGCCGCGGCGGTTGTATTGCCCTTTGCTGCCGATTACCCCTACCGTGATTCCAAGCAGCTGACGCCCGACGTCAGGCAGGAGCTTGCGGCCAGGCTGAGATCCGAGGCCATCGCCTTCAGCGTCGGCTGGGCCAGTGCGCTGGAAATAGACGAGGTGGGTATCCTGCAGGCCACCCACCTGGCTGCCGGACGCGCGCTGCGTGGTCTCGGCTGGCCACTGGCACGCGCGGGTCTGGTGACTGACTACCTGAAACTCGACCATCCGGGACCCGTTGTTGCTGCGGCGCGCGCCGACCAGCGGAGCTGGCAGGTTGCGGCCGCCAGCATCCTGGCGAAGACGGTGCGCGATGAGCTGATGGTCGAGCTTGACCGCACGCATCCGGGTTACGGATTCGCACAGCACAAGGGCTACGGCACCAGCCAGCATCTGGAGGCACTCGACAGGCTGGGTGTCTGCGGGCAGCACCGGCGGCGCTTCGCTCCCGTGGCGCGAACCCTGCTGCCTGGCGCAGCCGGTTAGAATGCCGCAATGAACCAGCAAACTCCCGCCGCAAACAGGTCGGCGCGGCCGACCGCAACCGAATCAGGTCAGACCGGGACGGTCGGCGTGAAGTTCGACAACGGTCCGCGGATCCATTACATGGAAGTGCCGGAGAGTGCGCCGCCGCCGGGCAGCCGCTGCATCGTCAGCACCCGCCGCGGACTTGAGCTGGCGCTGGTGCGGACCGAGGTGAAGTACGACCACAAGCCCTCCGGGCAGTTCGTGCGTCGTGCCGAGGCAGACGACCTGGAACAGTGGGCGAAGCTCAAGGAAAAAGCCGACGAACTGAAGTGGTTCATAAAGGCGCGGGCCAGACAGCGGGACCTGGGACTCAAGGTGGTCAGCATCGAGTTCACGCTGGACGAGAGCCTGCTGGTCCTCAGTTACACCGCCGAGGAACAGGTGCCCCTGCGCCTGCTGGCGCAGGAACTGGCCCCGTTCACAAAAGCCAGGATCGAGTTCAGCAATGTCGGCCCCCGCGACCAGGCAAGGATCCTGGGGACATTGGGCTCGTGCGGCAGCGGCTCCTGCTCCTCGACCTGGCTGCAGGGCTTCACGGCCGTGAGTATCCGGATGGCGCGTGACCAGCAGCTGCCCCTGAACCCGGAGAAGATCAGCGGTCCGTGCGGCCGCCTCATGTGCTGCCTGCAGTACGAGCACGACATGTACAGGGAACTGCTCAAGGGCATGCCCAAGAAGGGTGCGCGGGTTTGCCACACGGGCACCGGTGCCTGCGGTCGTGTCGCCAAGCTCAATCCTTTGAAGGGTACGGCCGAAATCCGCAATGACGAGGGCGGCTTCAGCGAGCATCCCGTCTCCGAACTGGAGCGCCTCAGGAGCTGAACTGGCGGCGCAGCTCAAGTGTCAGGAGCTGCAGCGCGATTCCGGTGCTGACATAGCTGGCGAGCTGCTCCTCGCACCTGGCCAGTGCATCATCAGCAGCCGCGTAGTCCTGTGGTTCGAGCTGCCTGAACCTGGCCCTTAGCAGCTGCGGGACGTCGAACCCGGCGTTGCCCAGCCATGACTGTTCAAGTTCGGCGGCAGCCTCCAGCGCGCTGAACAGGTCGCCTGAGAGGGCATTCATGTAGGCGGAGACGGCGGCTGACGCCTCAACCCAGCCGTCGTCGTCGCTCCGGGCGCGTGCCAGCGGACCGGGGGTGCCAAGCAGGTGCGCCGGATGGTCCCTGGGTGCCAGGTCGCTGGTGTCGACTGTGCCGAGCCGCAGGTTGGTGACCCTTGACGCTATCGTGGGCAGCAGCGAGTGACGGTCCGGTGCAATCAGGATCACGGTGGCCCAGGAAGGCGGCTCCTCCAGCATCTTCAGGAAACTGTTGGCGGCAGCAGGGGTGAGGCGGTCAGCAGAATCGATGACGGCGACCCGCCTGCGCTGCAGCGGTCGTCGTTCCAGCCATTCGCTCAGGCTTTCCTCCGCCTGCCCCTCGCGCGGCACCAGCTGGCCGATGCGGATCTCCGGCTTGCGGTTCAGGCGGCCGCTGCCTGTGGTGGCTGCGGGTGCAACCTCCCGGTAGTCCGGGTGACCCCCATGCCACAGCCTGCAACTGGCGCATCTGCCGCAGGGCTCCGCGCCACCTTCTGAGCAGTTGAGCCTGGCCGCATGCCAGCGTGCCAGTTGCCTGCGTCCCACGCCCTCCGGACCGGTGAACAGCAGACCGCCGGTTCCCATCTGCAGCAGCAGCTCCCTGGCAGCCCGGAAGCCCTGCAGCTGCCATGGCAGGATGTCCGCTGCCGGGGTGGCAGGAAGTACGGTCTTCTCAGTAGCCATGGGCAAGGCGTTCTATCAGGGCAGGCGGGTAATCGTCGGCCAGCATCTGTCCCTGCACCCCCGCCACGTCGTAGTTGACACGCCTGATTTCCACCACGCGCTGATCGGTGTCGAACAGTCCGTAGCTGGCCAGCGGCGAGCCGTCGCGCGGCTGGCCCACCGAACCGGGATTGAAGAAGGCGCGCACCCTGGGAGCCAGGCGGTAGCCGCAGCGCTGGCTGCGCAGCGGCACCGTGCGCCACATCTCGCCTTCCTGCACGTGCAGTGCGGCGTAGACGGTGGGGATGTGCGTGTGGCCGAACAGGCAGACGTCCCTGGTGAGCCAGGCGGCGTTCGCCTGTGCCTGGTTGAGCGTGTCCAGGTACTCCCACTGTTCGCGCAGACCGCCATGCACCGCCTGCCACTTCACACCCTCGAAAGAATCTTTAAGGCTGGCGAGGTACCTGAGGCTGTCCTGCGACAGCTCCGACCGGTGCCGCTTGAGGACGCGCTCGACGATGCTGTCAACGCGCTTCAGCTCCTGGCCGGCCCCGTCCGAGTCAAGCAGCAGTGCGTCGTGGTTGCCCAGCAGGCCGACCACGGGACGCAGGCTCTTGAGCAGCTGGACGCATTCCTCGGGGCGGTTGCCGTAGCCGACGACGTCGCCAAGGAAAATGACGGCGTCGTAATGTTCGCTTGTGGCAGCTTCCAGCACGGCCTCAAACGCCCCCAGATTGGCGTGTATGTCACTCAGCACCAGGTAGCGCATTCCCAGAGAAGATAACACCTGCGCGGCCCCGGCCGTGTGCCGTGCCCGCTGTGGCACAAGCTATACTTGACTGTGATGTCCCGGTTCACCGCAATTGCGTTGTTGACGCTGCTTCTTGCAGTTTTTGCCGCCCCTGTCCGGGCACAGCAGATAGCGATTCCGGACTTCGGCCGCCGGGGCGACCTTCCCGAGGGACTGACAGCCACCTTCAGTGCGCAACTGCGGCAGGAAGTGCTCCGCACCGGCCTGGGAGTGGATTCCGCGGGACTGGTGACCGAAGGCATCGCAGGCAGCCTGGACCCGTTCTACACGACCCTTGCCGGCAGGCTGCTTGGCACGCGCTACGCGCTCAGTGGAGAGATCGTTGACACACCTGGCTCAGAGAGTCGGTTCACTGTCAACGTCCTGATTGTCGACACCCTGGACGAGCGTCACAGCGACGTGATCAGCCGGTCGCTGCACCTGCAGGACATGGTTGCGGTGGCCCGTGAACTGGCGCACGAGATAGTGGCGTTCACGGACCTGACCCAGACGCTGCCGACTGGCGATTCCGGGCTGTTCATCAGCAGTGAACCCAGTGGCGCCACCATCTACATCAACGGCCTGATGGTCGGCCGCACCGGCGAGCTGAACCTGCTGGAGCTGGCCCCGGGACGCTACAGCATCGAGTTGCGCCTTGATGGCTATCTGCCGGCCACGCGGGTCGAGGAACTGCGGTCGGGTGGTACGAACTTCCCGCATTTCCGACTGTCAGAACTCCGGGGCGGGAGTGCGCAGGTTGAAAGCCAGCCTGTCGCGGAGGTGTTCTTCGCGGGCGAGAGCCTGGGCTTCACGCCGCTCACCGTCGCCCTGCCGGCCGGCAGTCAGACGCTGGTGCTCACCCGCGAGGGCTTCCGGGACTTAGAAGTTCAGGTGGAAGTGCGCCACAACCGCGTGACCAGGCTGGACGTGGACCTGGACGCGGTTCGTGAGCCGCTGGTCTTCTGGGAGCCTGCGGACAGCGTGCGTGTGGCGGTCGACGGTGTGCTGCAGACCGGCTCGGCTGCCCTGGAACTGCGCCCGGGGCGCGTTACCTTCACGATCTGGCGTGCCGGCACCAGCCAGGATTACACGATGGTGCTGCCGCTCACCGGCGTATTCAGGCTCGACACCGATCTGGGTGCGCTGGTACCCCTCAGACGCTAGCAGACGCCCTTGAATATCACCCGTCAGTGCAGTGGCCAGGACAGTCCCAGGCCGGCCCTGACGTTGCCTGCAGTCGCGCCGGCCGCAGCGGCCTCCAGGTGGACCGCCAGCTCCACCCCGGAAACCGGCCCGTCCCACTGAACCCTGAGCCGCAGCGGCTCCAGATCGCTGCGCCACGGTTCCAACCATAGCGAGGCGCGCAACTGGCCGCCTGCCAGCGCGTCCTGTATACCCAATCTGAAACCCGGGCTCAGGAAGCGCGAGTTGCCGCCCACCAGCAGCCAGGCGTTCCAGGCAGCTGCGCGTCCCCGGTCGATGCGAATGCCGGCACCCGCCGCGGACCAGGCGACAGTCCCGCCGCCAGCCCGCGTAAGCGGCACGAGCGTGGAGACCTGCAGCCTCAGGTCCTGGTCGCCCAGGAACCGCTGCAGCTGCAGCTCGAGCGGCAGCAGCAGTGACAGCCCGTCAGTGACGGCGACCAGCGAAGGATCGAACAGGACCTGCAGTTCCCTGCTCGCGCGGTAGGTGGCGCCCAGCTGGACGCCCCAGACGGGCGCGGTACCCGCTGCTGGCCGGGCGGGGAAGTTCCCGTCATCCTCACGCAATCGTGGCAGGCCGGGGGCCGTGGCCACGTGCGCCCGGAGCCTGAGCGCGAAAGGACCGGCAGTCGCCCTGGCGGAAGCGGCCAGGTCAACGCCTGCAGCAATCTCTGCCAGCGCATCGAGGTCCACGATCACGTTGCCGAGGGGACCGAAGGTCGTGGTGTTGCGCAGGTGCACTGCCACGCCCAGCCCGCCCCGGTAGTGGACTCCCAAGCTGGCGCGGCCCGAGGGCAGGCGCTGGTCCAGGAGGGCAAGCTGCACGTGACCCGCTGTGCCCCCGCCGAGCGCGAGCCGTACCGACTGGGACAACGCGGGCTGACTGAGCAGCAGGAGCAGTGGAAGGAGCAGCCTGAGTGGTCGCATGTCAGGCAGGTTATACCGGCCGGCGACGGGGGCTGCAGGCAACGCGGTTACAATGTCGCATCGTGACCTCAACCTGTTCTGGAGTGGTTTGACATGCAGATCCTTGGACGACTGACCGTACTTCCGGTCCTGCCCGACCGCATCGGCAGGCTTGCCGATATCGCCGCCAACCTCTGGTGGACGTGGGTGCCCGGCGCCCGCCGGCTGTACCGCGAGCTTGACCGGGAACTGTGGGACCGGGTGCAGGACAGCCCGGTGTCCCTGCTGCGCGAGATTTCCCAGCAGGCACTGGATTCAGCTGCGGCCGACGCCGAATTCCTGGCCGCATACGACCAGGTGGTGGCCGAGTTCGACGCGTACATGGCGGGCACCGGCGTTCTGAGTGAGCAGCTGCCGGACGGCGATGTCTACGCCTATTTTTGCGCCGAGTACGGCTGGCACGAATCGATCCCCGTGTACTCGGGCGGCCTGGGCATCCTTG
Source organism: uncultured bacterium (assembly GCA_964393655.1). Classification (GTDB taxonomy): domain Bacteria; phylum Deinococcota; class Deinococci; order Deinococcales; family Trueperaceae; genus CALDPK01. The sequence continues at coordinate 25,276 of CAYMUK010000004.1, forward strand.
CGGGCGACCACACCAAGGCGGCCTCGGACCTGGGCGTGCCCCTGGTCGGGGTCGGCCTCTGGTATCCGCAGGGGTACTTCCATCAGCGCATGGCGGAGGATGGCAGCCAGGAGGCCGTGTACCGGGCCAACTCGCCGCTCGACATGCCCTTCGAGGCTGTCCGCGATGAGGACGGTCATGACGTCACTGTCGATGTCAGCATCCACGGCCGCAAGGTGACGCTCCGCAGCTGGCTGGTCAGGGTGGGCCGTGTCCGCGTGTACCTGCTTGACACCGATTTCGAGGCCAACGGGCCGGAGGACCGCCAGCTGCTTCAGCGGCTCTACGGCGGCGACCAGCGCACCCGCGTGGCGCAGGAAGCTGTCCTGGGCATCGGCGGCGTGCGCATGCTGCGCAAGCTCGGTATCAGCCCCACCACCTGGCACATGAACGAGGGACACAGTGCCTTCATGGTGCTGGAGCGCGCCGCCGAGCTGGTGCAGGAAGGCTTGAGCTTTGCCGAGGCCCGCGAGGCAGTGACGGCCGGTACGCTGTTCACCGTCCACACGCCGGTTGCGGCCGGCAACGACGCGTTCGATTTCCAGCTGGTTCACGACTGCCTGGGCGACATGCCGGCAAGGCTCAAACTGGGAGTGGACGAGTTCAACCAGCTGGCGGAAGCGGACCACGGCTGGGGCCCGGTGTTCAGCATGCCCGCCCTGGCGCTCAGGTTCAGCAGCGCCCGCAATGGCGTCGCGGAACTCCACGGACAGACAAGTCGCAGAATCTGGTCACACCTGTGGCCCGGGATTCCGCAGCACGAGGTACCCATCGGTCACGTGACCAACGGCGTTCACCGGGGCACCTGGCTGGCGCGCGACGTGCAGGTGCTGCTGGACCGGCACCTGCCCAGCGACTGGCGCTCCACTGCGTTCGACCAGGCTGACTGGCAGGCACTGGATCATGTTGATGACCAGGAATTCTGGGACATGCGCCAGTCCATGAAGCGGCAGAGCCTGCGCTTCCTCAGGCGCCGCCTGGCGCGGCAGCTCAGGCGACAGCATGCCAGCAGCAGCCAGTTGGAGGACGCGTCGGGGATCTTCAATCCGGACGCGCTCACCATCGGCTTCGCCCGGCGCTTCGCCACCTACAAGCGCGCCACGCTGATCTTCCAGGACCTGGACCGCCTGGAGCGGCTCCTGAACGACGGCGACCGGCCGGTGCAGCTCGTGTTCGCCGGCAAGGCACACCCGGCCGATGCACCGGGTCAGGAACTGATCCGGCGCATTGACGAGCTGTCCCGTGACAGCCGGTTCGCGCGCAACCTGCTGTTCGTCGAGGACTACGACATGGCGGTGGGCCGCGCACTGACCCGGGGCGTTGACGTCTGGCTGAACAATCCGCGCAGGCCGCTGGAGGCGTCAGGTACCAGCGGTGAGAAGGCGGCCATGAACGGCGTCCTGAACCTGTCGGTACTGGACGGCTGGTGGCCGGAAGGCTTCGACGGGTTCAACGGCTGGGCCTTCGGCTGGACGGAGCCGTACCAGGAAGCCGAGACGGGCAGGATTGACCGCAATGACGCCATGGAGCTCATGGACCTGCTGGAGAACGAGGTCGTGCCACTGTTCTATGACCGCGACGGCCGCGGGTTGCCTGTCGGCTGGCTGGAACGTTCCCGCCGGGCGATCAAGACAATAGCCCCCGCTTTTTCCGCCCAGCGGATGGTCAGCGATTACGTGCGGAAGTACTATGCGCCGCTTTCTGAGCGCGACCGCAGACTGGCCGCGGACGGCCTGGCCGGTGCCCGGGAGCTGGCTGACTGGCGGGCCCGCGGACGGGAGTGGTGGCCGCAGGTGACAGTGACAGCGGATGTGCACGCGAACGGCAGACTGGACCGCGAGGTCAGGGTGGGTGCGGAAGTCACTGGAGTGCCAGCGGGTGAGGACCTGAGGGTCCAGTTGGTCTACGCTGCGGCGGGCTCAGCAGATACTGCCGGGCAGCTGACGGTCGACCTGCAGCCTGCTGGCGAGCGCGATGGGGTACGTCTTTATGAAGCCCGCTTCGCACCGGGCCTGAGCGGCAGCCTGGAATACGGCGTGCGGGTCCAGGCGGTCAGCGACCTGCTGCACGACGTGGCGGACGGCGGTTTCATCACCTGGGCGCAGCGGAGTCAACAGCGCGGGCCGGCCGGCGACTGAAGGATTGGGGATCCTCAGTCCAGATCGGTGAGCAGCAGGAGTTCCTCTGCTGCAGATATGGCCCGGGCAGGTTTCTCGCCCGGGCCTTCCGGTGACGGGGCCAGCAGGTCCGACAGCGCGTCACGTTTCTCCTCGCCCGTGACAAGGAACAGGACCGTACGGCTGTTGCTGAGCGCCGATGCCGTGAGACTGAGCCTGGGGCTGGCGGCGCCCGCGGGACGGCTGGCTACAGTCAACCCCTGGGCTGCCAGGGCGCCGGTGCCGGGGAAGAGGCTGGCGGTGTGCCCGTCAGCTCCGAGTCCCAGCAGAGTCAGGTCGAACATGGCGTCCAGACCGAGCGTGCTCTGCAACACGTCGCTGTACGCCTCCGCGGACGCCTCGGCGCTGTCCAGTATGGGCCAGGGATGCACGTTGCCCTCGGGAATCTCGATGTGGTCCAGCAGGGCCCGTCTGGCGGCACCGTAATTGCTGTCCGCGTGGTCGTGCGGAACGAAACGCTCGTCGCCCCAGAACACATGGATCCGGTGCCAGGGCAGGTCCGCCCCCACGAGCAGCCGGTAGAGCTTGGTGGGTGTGGAACCGCCAGAGAGTACCAGGGTGGCGCTTCCGCGCTCCGAGCTGGCGGCCTGAAGTCTCTGGGTGCAGATCTGCAGGGCGGAACCCGCCACGTTGTCGCTCTGGATGGTCTTTGGCGGCATGCCGCATATTAAGCCCGTGGCATATTGGCCATATGAGCCTACGTGACGATGCACTGGAACTGATGCAGGAGTGGACTCAGTCCGCGAGCCTGCGCACACACATGCTGGCCGTCGAGTCTGCCGTGGTGGCATACGCCCGGCTGGGTAAAGAGGACGAGGACCTGTGGGCGGCCACCGCGCTGCTGCACGACTTCGATTACGAGCGTCACCCAGAGGTCGGCATGGACGGTCATCCGGGGGTCGGAGTCGCCCACCTGCGGGCGACCGGCTGGCCCGAAGAGCTGTGCCACGCCATCCTGGGTCATGCCGGCGACGAGCTGGGTGTCGAACGCGATACGCCCCTGGCCCGCACCCTGTTCGCCTGTGACGAGATAACAGGCCTGATAACCGCGGCAGTCCTGGTGCGTCCGGACCGTGACATCAGGCAACTGGGAATCCCCAGCCTGAAGAAGAAATTCAAGTCGAAGGCCTTTGCGGCCGGTGTCAACCGGCAGGATGTGGAGCAGGGCGCCAGGGAACTTGGGGTCGACCTCTGGGAGCACGTGGCATTCGTCCTGCAGGCCATGCAGGAGGATGCGCAGAAACTGGGCCTGGCCGGGGAGGGCTAGAGTCCGCGCAGGTTCAGGGTCCAGCCTTCAGCGGTGCGCCTGAGCGGTGGCCACACCACGGCGCTGGCCCGGCCCGCGACCTCGCTGGCCGGTACCGGCCCGTAGGTCCTTGAGTCGAAGGAACCGTAGGGGTACCTGTTGTCACCCATCACGAAGTAGCTATCCGCCGGGACGGTTTCCGCCCCGCGGCTGAGACTGCCCCGCCAGGAGCTTAAGAGGTACGGTTCTGCCAGTTCCTGTCCGTTGATGCTGACCACACCGGAGTCGATTGCGATGGTTTCGCCTGGCAAGCCGATGATGCGCTTGATCACCCAGGGGCAGCGCAGCCGGCAGCCGTCGTCCGTGGGATCAGGGAAGAACACGATGTCGCCGCGGCCATATTCATGGCCGGGCCACCAGTTCTGCCACAGGGGCACCAGCGCCCGGTCGCCGCTGTGGAGCGACGGCGACATGGAATCGCCGCTGATTCCCACGGTGGTGAACAGGAACAGGTTGATGGCGACCGCACCCAGCAGGATGACAAGCCACTGGACCACGGTCCTGAAAGCGCCTGAGGACCGCTCGCTATCCCCGGAAGGGGCCATGTTCAGTCGCTGCCGGGTTCGGGGATTTCGCTGAAGGCCTCGGGGGCCCGCAGCAGGCGCCAGTTCCACTCGCCGTCGCGTCTTGGCGGCCAGATGATTGACGCTGCGCGACCGGCGACCGTGAGTGAGGGCACGGGGCCGAAGTAACGCGAGTCCTCGCTGCCGCCCTTTGAGGTCTGGCGGTTGTCGCCCATCACGAAGTAGTGACCTTCGGGAACCACCAGGTCCAGCACGAATGGCTGACCCTCCGGGGCATCTGCCGGAACCGGCGCCAGCGAATCCACGGTGCTGCCGTAGTACAGCTGTACGCGCGGATCGTCAAGCGGCTGGGCCATCGGGGTGTAGTTTGTGCGCGGCAGGTCGGGTACGGCGGTGCCGGCGATTGTCCGGTTGAAACCAATGTTGAAACCCGTGACGACGCCGTCCTCGGCAACCACCACGGGGAAGTTGATGGGGTCCGGTTCGATCTCACCGGTTGCGGTTATGAAACCCTGGTCAATGGCGTGACCGTTCACGATCACCTGGCCCGCCTCGATGCGGATGCTGTCACCGGGTACGGCGATCACACGCTTGATGAAGAACTGGCGGCGGCCACCCTCCTGGGCGGTTGGTGCGTTTGCCGGCTCGCGGACAACCACCACCATGCCGCGCTCATACTCGCCCATGACGCCCATGCGGCGCAGCCAGGTCTCGTACTTGGGGATGAACACCCGGTCGCCGGTGAGCAGGGACTGGAGCATGTTGCGTGAGCCGACGCCGCCGTCCAGGTTCGGCTGCATGCTTGAGCCGACGACCCCGACAGTGTTGAACAGGAAAGTGACCACGAGATAGGCGATTACGAGTGCTTCCGCGTAACCCCTGACCTCTCGCCAGAACCTGCTGCCTTTCGGCGCGGTTACAGGCGTGTTGCGTGATTTGGGCATGGGGACCAGTCTAACGCCTAGGTATCGTCCTGCAAGGTCAAACCGGCTGCCAGGCAGGTGGCGAGTGCGGTTTCCTCACCAAGGTCGATTATCTCGCCAGCCTCCCAGAATGCCTCCGCCCGGATGCCTGCCAGCGGCATCTTGATCAGCAGGTCCGCCGGGTGCAGGGTGTACTGGATGTCCGTCAGGATCGACTGCATGATGTCGCTGCTCCTGAGCATCATCTGCAGCATGGGGTTGCGGCGCTCCAGCCGGACGGTAGCGAGCATGCGCTCCCACCAGTTCCCTTCCTCGGAAGGCGCCACGTAGCTGGCACGCCGGGCTGAAGTGACGTCCGACGCCACGGTCCAGCCGGCACCCAGGTAGGAAGCCGCTTCCACCGGCAGGTTGTTGACGATGCCGCCGTCGGCCAGGACCCGACCGCGGTACTCGATCGGCTCGAACGCCCCGGGAAAACTTGCGGAAGCCCGCAGGGCGGTTATCAGGTCGCCGTCCGTCAGCATCACCTGCTCACCCGTCTCGATGTCGGTGGTCGTGATCGCCAATGGCAGTTCCAGCTCCTCGAAGGTCGCGGGCAGGTGATCACGCAGGTAGCCGGCCAACCGGTCGCCCTTCAGGAGTCCGGACTGCAGGCTGATGTCCAGGATGTCCCTTAGCGTCGTGCCCAGGGCGAGGGCAGCGATTTCATCCGCACTGTAGCCACTGGCATACAGCGCTCCGATGATTCCGCCCATCGAGGTGCCGGCTATGATCTGCGGCTTGATGCCGAAGCGTGTCAGCACCCGGAGCGCCCCGATGTGCGCGAATCCGCGCGCGCCACCGCCGGACATGATGAGACCAACCTTGCGGCGTCCGTCAGCCCGTTTCATGCCCCGACTCTACAGTGGAACGGGTCGCCGGGGGCAAGCCGCCAGCGACCCTCGCGGTAGAAGTCTCTCAGGAATCAGTCCTCGGCACCGGGCACGACCCTGAGCGTCACGTCGATGTCCAGCCGCTCGCCACCGCGGATGATGCCCAGCGTCACCACGTCGCCGTCGTTCAGCGAGACGATCAGATTCTGGAGCTGCGAACTGGTCTCGATGGGCTCGCCGTTCGCCTCCACGATCACGTCGCCGGGGACGGCAATCGGGTCTGCGATACCGGGGAGCGTTATTCCGAAGCTTGAGCCCCGCAGTCCGGCTTCCTCGGCGGCGCCGCCTGCCTCGACCTCCAGCACACCCACGCCCGTGTCAGGCAGGCCGAGCTGCTCCCGGACCTCGGCGGGGTAGGCGCTCACGTCCCTGATGCTCACGCCGATGCGGGGGCGGGTGGGGATCGACTGGATTCCACCGTCCCGCAGCTGAGGCAGAGCCGAGGCGACGATGTCTGCAGGCACGGCGAAGCCGATGCCAAGGTTGCCGCGCTCGCCGGTCCGGCTGACGTTGGGGATGATTGCCGTGTTCACGCCGATGAGGCGACCGGAGGAGTCAAGCAGCGGACCACCCGAGTTGCCCGGGTTGATGGGCGCGTCGGTCTGGACCAGCGGGAAGTCCACCTCGCCGATGTAGGGGAAATGGCGACCGACGGCTGAGACTATGCCCAGCGTGACTGTGGACTCGAAACCGAAGGGGTTGCCGATGGCGATGGCTTTCTGGCCGGGCCTGAGGCTGTCGGTATCGCCCAGCTCGATGGGCGTGACATTGTCCGGCAGGTCGGCCGGATCGGCAAGGCGGAGGAGTGCCAGGTCATAGATGCTGCTGGCTCCGACAACTTCCACGGCAAGGTCGCCACCGCCGGGGAACGAGACCGTGATGCCCGAACCCTCACTCACCGTCACCGCATCCTCTTCCAGGGCTCCAGCGATGACGTGGTAGTTGGTCAGGATGTGACCGTCAGTATCGATCACGAAGCCGCTGCCGGCGGTTTCCTGGGCGGGCAGCTGCCGGGGTCCCTGGGGGACAAACTGCGGCATGAACTCCCTGAAGAATTCCGGCAGCTCGCCGAAGGGCAGGCCCTGGCCGGCGCTCACGGTCCTGCCGGCGATGGTGACGTCCACCGCCACCACTCCCGGGCCGTAACGCTCAACGATATCGATGGTGTTGCGTTCGTATTCCAGGAGCCCCGTGTCGCGGGTCGGGCCGTCCTGCGCGAATGCCGGCGACTGCCAGGCGAAGAACAGCGCGCCGGTGGTCGCCACGGCAGCTGCAACAAGCATGGTTCTGCGGATGAATCCGGATCTGGTCATTTGCTAGCACCTTTCCTGCTGTCTCCGGGGCCAACGGCTTGCGGGCTACCGGGTACAGTTCGGCTCTCATGATAGGAGTGCTGCATGAGTCAGGGCCTTGCCCCGGATTACAAAGATGTGCCGCTTTTTCTAAGCGGCTGAGAGTGCCGGCAGCCTGAGGCGTGGGTTATCCTGCTGCACATGAGCAACGAGTCGTTCGCGGGCAACATTGAGGAGCTGCTGGCCGGGGTGGACGTGGACGCGGAGCAGCTTGCCGGTCTCGCCGGCAGCCTGGTCTGGCGCATCGGCCGCCTGTCGGATGACGATCCGGTGACCGTGCGCCTGGGCACCACCCAGGCACTGCAGCAGTTCGCCGACTTGCCGCGCCTGCGCAGCGCAAGTGACCAGGAACTCAGCGAGGCCGTAGCGAAGGGCGACGTTCGTGTTGAGTGGGTGGGCCCGCGACTTTGAGCCCGCCTGGGCGCGCGCCTATTTGCCCACGCAGAAGTTCGCGAAGATGTGCTCTAAGGTTTCGCTGGCCACATCGCTGCGCCCGGTAATCGCCGCCAGGGACGCGAGGGCGTCAGCCAGGTCCAGTGCCGCCAGGTCCTCGGGCACCCCAAGCGCGGATTCTATTGCCTGACGGGCACTCTGCAGCGCACTCGCGTGGCGTTCATTGCTGATCCACAGCTCACCTGCTGGCGCGTCGCCCAGCAGTCTCTTTTCCAGCAAGCCCAGCAGTTCAGGCAGTCCCTCCCTTGTGACGCTGGAGATGGTTGCGTCTGCGAGTGCCGGGTCGGGCGGCGCAGCCAGGTCTGATTTCGACCAGACCACGAGCCGGCGTTCAGCAGGAACCGACCCGAGCAGCCCCACCGTCTCCGGATCCACCGTGGAATCCTGTCCGGGGTCAAGCACCACCAGCACCAGGTCGGCAGTGGCCGCGACACGCCGGCTGGCCGCCACCCCCCGGGCCTCGATCTCGTCCGGACTCTCGCGCAGGCCGGCGGTATCGACCAGCGTGAGGGGAATGCCGGCAATCTCGAGTTGTGCCTCCAGGTAGTCACGCGTCGTGCCGGGTACGTTGCTCACCAGCGAGCGTTCGAAGCCCAGCAGCGCGTTCAGCAGGCTGGACTTGCCGGAGTTGGGGCGTCCCGCCAGTGCCAGCCTTGCGCCCCGGCTGGCAATCCGGCCCGCCCGGGCGCTGGCGAGCAGCACATCGATGTCGGAAAGGACCGCAGCAAGCGGCCGCTCAAACTCGGTTTCCTCCACGCCCTCGTCAGGGTAGTCGAGCCGGGCCTGCAGTCCTCCGTACACCTGCGTGATTCGCGACTGCAGGTCGTCCAGCCGCCGGCTCAGCTCACCGCTGAGCCCGGCCAGGGAATTGCGGCGGCCAAGTTCGCTCTCGGAATTGATCAGTTCCAGCACGCTTTCCGCCTGGGCCAGGTCCAGCTTGCCGTTAAGGTAGGCGCGCAGCGTGAACTCACCCGGGCCCGCTTGCCGTGCGCCCAGTTCCAGGGCGGCAGAAAGCAGCCTGCGCAGTACGGCCGTGCTGCCGTGCACCTGCATCTCGACGGCTTCCTCGCCGGTGTAGGAACGGCCATGCGCGAACACCAGCAGCAGCCCCTCATCCACGACCTCGGGACCATGCCTGAACATCCCGACGCTGAAGGTGCCCGCCTGCAGCTCTGCCACGTCCTGACCGGAATGCGGCCGGAACATCTGGCCGGCGATTGCCAGACTCGCGGGACCTGAAAGGCGCACCACGCCGATTGCGGCTGCTCCGCGGGCGGTTGCTATGGCGGCGATGGTGTCGGTTAGTGGCGGTAACGGCATCGCCGGGCAGCATACCAGCGCACTTCCGACTTAGAATTGCCCTGTGACACGGGAACGGCGACTCAAGCTCACCATCGAGTTCGACGGCACGGAGTTCAAGGGCTGGCAGCTGCAGAAGACCGGTGAGCGGACGGTACAGGGCTGCCTGCAGGAAGCACTGACGCGCCTCCCGGGCAACCACTCGCCGGTGTTCGCAGCGGGCAGGACAGACGCCGGGGTTCATGCCGTGGCCATGGTCGCGCACGTTGACACCGACATCGGCCTGAGTGAGGAGAAGTTCCGGCTGGCGCTGAATGCGCATCTGCCCCCCGACGTGCGGCTGGTCGCTGTTGAAGGGGCCGCTCCGGATTTCGAGGCGCAGTATGACGGTCGTTATCGCCGGTACCTGTACCGGCTGCGGGTCATGCGTGGCGCCCCTGTCGGCCTGGCCCTGGAGCGGCGCCGGGTGCTGGCCGTTCACCGTCACCTGGATGTGGGTGCAATGCAGGAGGCGGCCCGTCTGCTGCTCGGCCGGCACGATTTCGCGAGCTTCGCCACGCAGGAGACCAGGTCGACGGTCCGCGAGGTCCTGCTGAGCGAGCTGCGGGAGGAACGGGGCGAGCTGCGCTATCACGTGGTGGCCGACGGCTTCCTGCGCAACATGATCCGGACAGTCGTGGGCACCCTGCTCTGGGTGGGCAAGGGCAAGCTCAAACCGGCCGACATCCCGGGCATCCTGGACGCCCGCGACCGGACCAGGGCTGGCCCGAACGTGGCGCCGCACGGGCTCTACTTCATCGAGGCAGGCTACAGCGGGTTCGACCGGCAGGCCTCGGAAGCGGAACTCGCGCGCAGGCAGCTGTTCTGATGCCACAATGGACGGCATGACGGATGCAGACGAGCTTTACCGGGTCAGGGCACTCACCAGTGATGACACGGAACTACTTGAGTCCATCGACGCTGCCTACGCGGCGCGGCTGGGCGCAGAGGTCACGGCAAGCCGGGGCAGCGCCAGCTTCCACGCCCGGACGGGCCATTCGTTCGTGGCCGAACGTGGCGAGGACCCGCAGGGTTTCGTCCTGGCCAGCGCCATCTGGACGGGCGGCAGACCCACCGTGAGGATGGAGCGCCTGGCACTCGCCGAGGACGCGGGTCCGGCGGCCGGCCGCGCGCTGGTGGCCGCCCTGGTGAAGAGCGCCTACGACGCGGGTGTCTACGACCTGCTGGCCGAGCTCCCGGCCAGTGACGG
>CAYMUK010000005.1:0-28018 GCA_964393655.1 uncultured bacterium
GGGCCGCATCTCCAACCAGCAGGACCAGCTCATCACCGCGGCGGGCGACGCGCGCCTGGCTCTCTTCCGCATGGGCGAGATAGTGCGTCAGGCAGGTTATATCTACCCACCCGGAACCGCCATTACGGTCGCGGGCCGCGGCACCTTCGAGACGGGAGCCGGTGCGCTGGCGATGCTGGTGCCGGCGAACACGACCTACTGTGTTTCGGCAAACAGCGATTACTGCGGCTTCATCTATGTGGCTGTCGACCGTGACCTGTTCGTGCCGCCACTCCCGGAAACAGGAGCGACCGACCTGGCGCTGGCCGAGATCCGGGTGGACGGCATCGAATGGCCGAAGAACGTGGTCCCCTCGCTGACGCTCACCAACTGGGCTGCCGGCGACATCGGTCTGCTTGCCGACGGTGTCGACCTGGCGCGCACGAATCTGGGGCTGAACGTCCAGGTTTCGGCTCTCCAGGCCATCTACGACGATTCCACGCAGTTCCGTTACGACCCGGCCAGCCTGAATTCGCGCTCCCTGCTCAACGGTGCGGACGTGACTGTCAGCCTCCGCCGCAACGCCGTGTCCGGCGACGCCACTTCCGAGCAGCGTGTCGAGATGTTCACCCGCGCCGTGCCGCGCAGCGCACCACCGAACCCGAACTGACGCCACCCAATATGGAGCGGGTGCGGGTTCTGCATCATGCCGGGCACCTAACATGGGATTGTGTCGGAACGCGGAACAACCTGCAGGACTCCGGGCCAGGGCTTCACACTGATTGAAATCCTGGTGGTGCTGGCGGTCCTGGCCATACTGCTGGCGATAGCCATCCCCAACCTGCGCACCCCGGCAGTGAGGCTGGCGGCGGACGCGGCACATTCCTACCTGCAGCAGGCACGATTCAATGCCATAAGGCTCAACCGGCCGGTGATGCTGGGCGTGCAGGACGCGGGCGCGGGTCTGGCCATGCGGCAACTGCCAACCAGCGGCCACGTCGTCTGCAGCAGCGCAGGCACGTTGCTGTCGACCCTTGAGCTCAGGGAGTTCCGCCAGGTCCAGGTCCAGGAACGGGGTCAACTGTTCCTGTGGCTGCCGAACGGTCAGCCGCGAAGTTGCAGCGGTCAGCCCTTGACTGGTGAACTCGCCGTGACACTGGGCGACGGGAACCGCAGCCAGCAGGTGGTCGTGAGTGCCGGTGGGGCGGTGACACTCAGGTGATCAGGTCAAACGGTCTGACGCTCGTCGAAATCCTGATAGCGATAGTAATTCTGGCCGTCGGAGTCATCGGTGCCATGCTGATGCAGACAACCGGACTGCGCGCCACCCGCACGTCGCAGGTCATGCAGGACCTGAACGCGGACGCCCGCAGCCAGCTGGACCTTATGCGCCTGCGCCTGAGCAGTGAGAGCTGGAATTCACCCACCACCTCTGGCTGTGACATCCGCGGAACGAGCAATTGCAGCGTGGAAATTCGTCCCTGCCTGGTCGCTGGCGGCCAGCTCGATTGTCGCGTGGCCAGCGCCAGCGAACCGGCGGCGCATGCCGTCCGGGTAACTGTCAGCCAACTGGAGAACGAGGTGGTGCTGGACACCATCATTCTGCGGAGCGTTGATTGACGTGCGGCGTGCACCCGGCTTCACGCTTGTGGAACTGCTCATTGGTGCAGCCATCCTGATGCTGCTGCTGGGCATCCTGGGCGCGTTGCTTCTCAGCACCCGCCGGGCATACGAGGCCAACCAGGCCACCACCGCCAGTTCGGGTCAGGTGCGCAGTGCCATCGAGTCGATGGAGTACGACATTTCACTGGCCGGTTACGGGGTGGTGGACACCAACGCGCTCAGCGCGGAAGCCTGCTTAACCAGTACCTGCAACAGCGAAGGTGTGGAAGGAGCCGTTCTCGCCAGCCTCACGGTGAACTATGTCGAAGACAGGTTCACCGGAAATGTGGACACGCTGGTGACGGTCACCTACGCGCTGGCGGACGACCAGCTGATCCGCTGCCTCAATCCGGTTGCCCCCTGCACCGTGGATTCCGGCAGCGGGGTGGCGGACGGCATCGTGGCGCTGGAGGTGGAAGACTGGCGTACCGGCAGCGGCGGCACGTCACAGGCGCTGCCCAGCGATGTTTCCGGTGTGGACCTGAGGCTCCATTACCGTCAGGCAGATGGTCTGCGCTCCGAGAGTTTCAGCGTGGCCCTGCTCAATCCGCAGGGTGGCGGGCCATGAGATCAGCCCGGCCCGCAGGTGTCGCCCTGATCTCCGTCCTGCTGGTGCTGCTGGCAGTGATGGTGCTGGGCATCGGCACGCTGCTGCTTACCCAGGGCAACCTGCTCATCAGCCAGAATCTGGTCAGCACCTCGGTTGCCAGGGCCAATGCCGAGGCAGGGCTGGACGCCACTGTCGCGGTGCTGCGGGATGCCTACCAGCAAGCCGGTGACCTGCCGCAGCACATCACCCAAGCCCCGGGCGCGCAGCTGGCCGCCGGTCAGCTGGACTACCAGTTCGCGGCTCCGCCCGTCTGGAACGGCAACAGGGTGACACTCCAGGTGGCCGGCCATGGCCCCCGCGACTCCGAGTACGTGTCGCAGGCGATTGTCGAGTTCGGAGAGGTTACGGTCACCGGCGGCAGTCCCTTCACGGGGGCGATCATCGGCTGCGAGGCAATCCATGTGGTGGGCGGCGGCAGCATCGACAGTTTCGATTCCCGCAACGGCCCCTACCGGAGCAACCAGGCCCGGCAGAACGCACACGTCAGGACGCTGGAGGATGGTGCTGCAGTCAGCCTGGACGGTGGCACCAGCCTGGGCGGCAACGTGTTCTCGACCGGAACGGTCAGCGTGACCCAGGGCGCCTCGGTGGCCGGCGACATAAACGCCAGCGGCACGGTGACCCTGGGCAGCGGCGGCCGGACCATTGGCGGGAACGTCCGCACCACCGGCAATGTCAACCTGACGAACACGACCACCGTGCGCGGCAGCCTCTCAGCCAACGGCACCGTGCGCTTCACTAACGCGGCGCGAATCAATGGCAACGCCTCCGCCGGCGGCGACATACTGTTCGACCATTCGAATGCCCGCGTGGACGGCAATGCAGTCGCCCGGGGAATCATCCGCGAGTTCGACCGATTCAATCGCAACCACGTGGGCGGCGCCGTGCAGCCAGGCAGTGCCCCGGTGGTCAACCAGCCGGTGCCCGAGGAAGAGTGCGATCCCCTCGGCATCGATTCTGTCATGGCGGAATTTGCCAGCCTGCCGACTTCCCATGCCATCCGCACCGGCTACCCGCGCAACAACTGGACCGTCACGCCGGAGTCAATCAGCCACTTTGACGAAACCTACAACGTGAACCGCGTGACCGGCAGCGGGATCGTGGGACACGAGGTGGAGCTGTTCGGCAGGCAGACCACGCTCTACAAGGTCGACGCCATCGAACTGGGCAACGGTCGCATCCGCGTCAGCGGTGGTGACGTCGTCATATACGTTACTGGAGCGGCCAATCTGGGCACTGGTGGCGGGCAGGGAATAGTCATCGACCCGGGCAGTTCACTCACCCTGCTGGTGGCTGGCCGGACCCGGGTCGCCAGCGCGATCAGGATGACGGAGACCCCGCCGGTCAATTCAAACGGCGTGCCGACCTTCGCAATCTACTCGAACATCAGGCAGTCGACGATTTCCGGCTGGCCCGCATACGGCGTGGGGGTCGAAGGTTCAGCGCAGGTGACCGCGGCCATCTACGCGCCCTACGCGAATGTCGGCATTACAGCCGGAGGCGGCTTTTTTGGCGCCGCCAGGGGACGGAACATCGAGGTGACGGGCGGCGCCGGCTTCCACTTCGATGAGGCCCTGGCCGAGGTCAGCATGGGCGGGGGCGGCTCTGCCGGCGGTGGCGGCGGCGTGCGGATAATCTCGCGCCGTTAGCCCGGCAGACCGGTGCCGAAAAGCGACTGGAGTTCCACCGCTTGGACGCGGGCAGCACTACACTCGTAAGCATGAAGAGGCTCAGGTACATAGACGAGGAGACGGTGCGGGAGCGGCTGAGGATGCCCGCCGTCCTGAGTGCGGTCCGTGCCGCCCTGACTGACCAGGCGAACGGCCTGGCCGAGAACCAGCCCCGGCGTCGCCTGCGCGTCGGTGGCTCGATGCTGCACATGCTGGCGGCAAGCTGGGAATCCAGGGGAATGTACGGCCAGAAGACCTACAGCACCACCGCCCGAGGCGCGGAATTCTACGTGCAGCTGTTCACGGCCGATGGCGGCCAGAGTGTCCTGATAGAAGCGGACCGGCTGGGTCAGCTTCGCACCGGTGCGGCGACCGGCGTCGCCAGCAAGGCCCTGGCCAGGCAGGACTCGCGGGTGCTAGGCGTTATAGGCAGTGGCTACCAGATGCGGACGCAGGTGGAGGCGGTCTGCCAGGAACTGCCTATCGAGCGGGTGCAGGTATGGAGTCCGACTGAGGAGAACCGGCTGCGATTCGCCGCTGAGATGACCGGTCGCCTGGATCTGCCGGTGCTGGCTGTCGATTCCGCCGAGGCGGCGAGCGACGGGGCAGACGTCATAAATGTACTGACCACCTCCCGCACGCCTGTCCTGACTGCGCTGCACCTTCGGCCCGGTGTGCACGTGAATGCGGCGGGCTCCAACCGGACCGGCCAGCAGGAGATCGCAACCGATGCGATTGCGGCTGCGTCGCTCGTGGTGACTGATGACGTGGAGCAGGCAAAGCTGGAATCGGGCGACCTGCTGGCAGCCATGTCCGCCGGCGTGCTGGACTGGCCGGTGGTTGCGCGGCTGGCGGACGTGGTTGCCAGGCCGCCGGAGCGTGCGGAGGGAGCGATTACCCTGTTCAAGTCGCACGGGCTCGGCCTCTGGGACCTGGCGGCCGCCGTGGCGCTCCTCACCGAGCTGGACGGGGAATGAGGACCAGCCTCACCTGGCCGTTGACAGCCAGCTATCCATACCTTAACATCTAAGCCTGAAAACCAGGAGGTGCAGGATGTCCGGAGCCGTACAGACCATTAGCGACATGTTCGTGGAACGTGTCTCGGAACTGTTTCACGGGATGCCCGAGGGTGAGCCGACCTGGGTGACGACCGGCGGTAGGGAAGGCGCCTTGCTGGCTGCGGTCGCTGCGCTCAGCGCCGACCAGGCGTCACGCACCCTCGGGAAGACAACCGTTGCCGCCCACGTGAATCACCTGGTGTTCTCAATCGGCATGGTCAATCGCTGGGCACAGGGCGTGGAACCGGAAGGTGACTGGAGCAGCAGCTGGTCCGTCCAGCAGGTCACCGCTGAAGAGTGGGGTGCCCTGGTTGCAGAGCTCCGCTCGGAGGCCGAAGCCCTGCTTGCGGGTCCCGCCAGGGGCCTGGACTGGAGCTCCGGTGAGCAGGCCAATTACGGCTTCAGCACGCTGGCGCACACGGCCTATCACCTGGGGGCGGTCAAGCATATGATCACGCAGCTGTAAGCTTTGGCGTTACTCAGGTCGTCTCGCCACTTCGCAGGGGATGCGCGAGTGCCCACATCTCGGCAGGGGACAGTGCCCGGCGCCAGACGCCCAGGCCACCCAGCAGGCCGGTGAAGAAGTTGCCCATTTCGCCTCCGCGGTGCACGGCGCCGACGGTGAAGTCTGAGCCATCCGGGCCGCCATCATTCAGGCCCCCGGGCAGCAGGTACGGATTGAGGGTCGGCTGGTGTTCCAGCAGCCCATCAAGCCACGCGGCAGCCTGCTGGCCGTCGTAACTCAGCCCAACGCAGTGCCACTCGTGCCAGCCGACAGGAGTCCGGCTGTAGGCAACATCCATGCAGTAGCGGTACCCCGGGGTAGGACCGCCACTGGCGGATACGTGCGCAGACACCTTGTGGTCCTGGCCATAGGCCGGAATGTCCAGGAACAGCCCGTACTGCCTGCCCAGGTTCGTCTCGTTCCACTGGCCGGCCAGGAACTCGCACTGGCGCGCCGTCTTCATGTCCCTGCGAATCCAGGCGACAACCGTGACCGCCTGCCCTGGCCCATGCACGTCCAGCTGCGGGCAGTCGGCGCGGGCGATGCTGAAGTACTGACCTTCGCGCAGGTGAGCCGCCTTCTCGCCCCACGGATTGCCGTCCACCGCCACGCCGGCTACCTTCCCCGCCGCCTCGCGTAGCCGGTAAGGTTCCGCGAGCCGGGAAACCCGTTCACCGGCAGTCTCCTGGAAGTCCCAGAATGCCACCAGGCCCGGGATATCACCTGGCCCGAGGGGAATCCGGTAGCGTGGCTGCGGCACTGGTTGCGACTGTTCGGGCTCTTTCATCACCGGATGCTAACCCCGGAGGCGGTTTTCTGGGTGCCAGACGGACAGACCAGTCTGGGCAGCTGTGGCAGAATGGGCGGGGTGCAGTTTCACTGAAGCGGGAGTCCTGATGACCATGCGACGTACCCGGGATCGCCATACCGGACTGTTGGAGCAACTCGAGAAAGCCAGCTCGCTAGAGTTCGAGTCGGCTGCAGAGTACCTGGAGGCAGCTTCCTCGGCTTTTGAGACGGCCGACTCAACTCCGGACATACCGTGCGCATTGTTCATAAGGGCAAAGAGCGAACTGGGCAACGCCCGTCGCGTGAATGGTCAGTTCGCCGGGGCGATAGAGGCGCTGGATGATGCGATAGTCCAGGCCGGGGAGCTGCAGCCGGGCGCGGAAAAAAGCGAACTCCTGGCGCTGGCCCACCTGCGAATGGCCATCGTCTACGACGTGATGGACTCCATCGCTGCCGGCTTCGAACATCTGAGCTGCGCAAGTGACCACTATGAGGAACTGGGCGACGAAGCCGGTCTGGCCAGGTGCCATCTTGTACGGGGCGCCCTGTACATGCGTATCGACGACTTCGAGCACACCGAGGAGTGCTTCCGCCGGAGCCTGGAGTACTACCGGAGGGTCGGCGAGCAGGACCGGATCGGGAGCACACTGTCCAACCTGAGTGTGGTGCTGCGCTTCATGGGCCGCTTCAAGGAAGCCGTGGCCGCCGGTCGCGAGGCAGTGACCATGGCAACGAGCCTCCTGCTGCGCACAACCTCGCTCGGCAACCTGGCTTTCGCACTGGGAGCCGACGGTCAGACTGAAGAGGCGCTGAAGACCGCCCGGCAGGCCGCCGACCTGCTCGGCGCGCTTGGTGATCCCAATTACGCGATCGAATACAACCGTGCACTGGCCTGGATCCTTATGCAGGAAGGTGAACTCGAAGAAGCCCGTGACCTGCTTTTAGAAGCGCTGGAAATCGCCACCGAGAAGGGCTATCACCGGGACGTGACGCATTCGAAAGGGATGCTGGCGGAGGTATACCGCGACCTGGGGGATTTCGAGCAGGCGTACCACTACCTTGAGTCGTATCACCAGTCGATGCTGGTGGAAAGCCGCAAGAAGGCTGCCAGCAAGCTCGAGGTGCACAAGTGGCAGATGGAGCTAGAGCAGGCTCGCGTGCAGGCCGCACAGGAGCGCGAGAGGCGCAAGCATCTGGCGGAATCGCTGGCCGAACTCAACGACATGCACGAGAAGTTGGCTGCGCACGCCGTGAAACTGGAGTGGAGCAGCCACCGGGATGCACTCACCGAGCTGGCTAACCGCCGCTATTTCGATGAGCGGCTGGCGCGCGAGGCTGAGCGGAGCAAGGACTTCGACGAAGGCGTGTCGCTGCTGATGATCGACCTGGATGAGTTCAAAAGCATCAACGACCGGTTCGGTCATCCCGTGGGCGATGAGGTGCTGCGTACCACCGCCAGGCTGCTCGACGCCGGTACGAGGCGCTCGGATCTATGTGCCCGGCTTGGTGGCGAGGAATTCGCGGTTTTGTTCACTTCAGACGTGGAGGCCGAGGAGTTGCGCAGCCTGGCGGAACAGCTTCGCCGTGCAGTGCAGGACTACGACTGGGGCCAGCTGGCGGAGGGACTCGAAGTGACGGTCAGCATAGGCGCCGCCAGTCTGACCGAGGTGAATCACGATCCACTTCAGTTGCTCACGCTGGCCGACAGGCGACTGTACGCAGCCAAGCGCGCCGGGCGCAACCAGGTGGTCACGGGGCTGCCCCGGAACACTCAGGTGCGGTAGAGAATCCGGCGACCGAAGTGCAGGGCGTAGACCCTGCCCCCGGCGTCACGCAGCACAGGCACGTAGCGGTTCTGGTCGTCACCCTTTATTCCAAGTTCATCGCGTGACACCAGGAAGGCATCGTGCCGGGCCGCCTTCTCGCCTTCCTGCACCTGCAGTTCACCCGACGACCCACGTTCCACAACCAGGCGGCCCCACGGTTCGCCCGACCTGTACTCTCCCAGAATTTCCGCCTGGTCCGCCTCGGGCACCGCTCCCGCCGGCGGTGCGTAACGGGGAGTGCCCGCAGGCAAGCCCAGCAGGGTGTTCACGGCGCCCAACCAGACAAGCTCCGCCGGCTGGTCCTCCAGGTTGGTGAGTACGACGCCGCCAACGCCGAGTTCCGGCACGAACCCTATGTGGCTGGACACGCCCTTGAGCCCGCCGCTGTGCCCTATGAGCGTTACACCGGCGGGATGAGGGCTGACGGTCAGTCCGTAGCCGTAATCCGCTGCCGGTCCGCACCAGACCAACGGGCTCTGCATCTCCTTCAGCAGGTTATCCGCGATGCCGAGTGCCGCACCGTCCCCGGCAAGCAGGAAGCGGACGTGCGCTGTCAGGTCGCGGGCCGTGGAGCGCAGGAAACCGGCGCCAGCCAGCGGCCGGGAGTCATGCCACTTTGGTGAAGCAATGATGTTGCCGACCGGATCGGCGGCGTAGAGCGTGGTGGCGTTGGAATCAGCCAGCACTCGCTGCAGGTCGAATGTGGTGCGCGTCATGCCGAGCGGGGCCAGCAGGTGCGTACTCACGTAGTCGCTGAAATCCGACCCGCTGGCACGCGCTACAACCTCGGCCAGCAGACCCCACGCATCATTCTGATAGCAGAACACACCGCCCGGTTCTTCCACCCGGGCGTCCTGATTGAGGAAGTCGATGATTTCCAGGATGGTGCCGGCTGGGCGCAATTCGTGCTCTGGCATGGGAGGGTCGAACGCCTCGGTGGGGTCACCGCGGCCACTTTCTGCCATCGCGTGGACCAGGGTCGGCAGTGCAGGCAGGCCACTTGTCTGCGTCAGCAACTGCCTGATGGTCGGCGGGGTGCGGCCCTGCCACAGTGTCAGCTCGGGCAGCCAGTCGGTGACCGCGTCAGTCAGCGCCAGCTGGCCAGCCGTGGCGGCATGAAGTACCGCGAGCGCCGTGAACGATTTGCTGACGCTGGCGATGCCGAAGATGGTGTCAGCGTCAACAGGTAGCGACCGTTCAAGGTTGCGGTAACCGTAGCCGCGCTCGAACAGCACCTGGTCCGGGGTGAAGACCCGGACGGCCATGCCGGGAATCTGCCTGCGGCTCCGCAGTTCCTCCAGCCAGGTCTCAAAGGCTTGCCAGTCGGGATTCATTGTGGTGCAGCGTATCAGGCAGGCAGGATGTACAGCGCCATCATCATGAAGTGGCAGATGCTACCGGCCAGCACGAAGAAGTGCCAGAGCTCGTGGTAGCCGAAGATTCCGGGCCTGAAATCAGGCCAGCGGGTGGCGTAGATTACTGCACCAACGGTGTAGAAGAACCCGCCAGCGCCGAGCCAGATGATAGCCCCCAGTCCGAGCGTGCCCAGCATCGGGCCGATGGCGGCCACGGCCAGCCAGCCCATGAGCAGGTAGAGCGCGGTGGACAACCAGCGGGGTGCCGTGAACCAGAAGACCTTGAAGATCACTCCGGCAAGTGCCAGCGCCCAGACGCCGGCGAACAGGCCCCAGGCCCACACGGGATGTTCGGGTCGCAGGCTGACAAGTGCCACCGGGGTGTAACAACCGGCGATGTAGACGAAAATTGCCGCATGGTCGAAGCGCCTGAGTATGAACTCCCAGCGTTCACTGGCGTGCACTGTGTGCAGCAGGGTGCTGGCCGCGTAAAGCACGATGCCGGAGGCGCCGTAGACCGCGAAGCTGGCTATGCGCCAGGGATCGCCGCCACTCAAGGCAATCAGAACTACCATGGCTGCGATGCTCAGAAAGACGCCCGCGAGGTGGGAAAAACTGTTGACCGGTTCCTTTATGTAACGGCGTAAAGCCTTATGGGCGCGGGGTTCGCTCTGCAGTGCCATAGTGGCCTCCAAGGTCAGTGTAGGTCCTGAAAGTGAGCGGCCGTGTAGTAGGCTGGGATGCCGTGATCGATTCGGTACCACCCGTCAGCGACCCAGAGGCCGGCTGATGGTTGCCGTCAAGACGCTGCTTCTGCTCGGCGCCACACTCCTGTTCGGTGGCATACTGCTCAGGCACTGGCTACCGGCAGGGCGCATTGCTGGCGTAATTGCCACGGTCGCCGCTGCCCTGGCTGTAGTCGCGGGTTCAACGCTGGACATCCAGCTGATACTGTCGCGCCTGCCAGTCGACCTGGACATTTTCAGCTACCTGGAGAACACACGCCACGGCCTGGCTGTCCGCTGGCGCGTGACGCTGGTGCTCGCGATGTCGGTCCTCAGTTTCCTGCGCCCCGCCCGCTGGCAGCTCATCCTGTTGCTGCCCTGCTGGCTGGCACTGCTCGCCACCTTCAGCTACACCAGTCACGCTGCCGCCATGGCTGGCACCGCCGCGCTGGTCATCGACCTGGTCCACTTCACGGCGGGCGGCGTGTGGGCGGGCGTGATTCTGGCAGTCAGCCTGGCCGGCCAGCTGTGGCTGCCGGCAAACCGCGAGCGTCTGCTTCAGGCGATGCAGGCCGTTTCTACAACCGGACTGCTCAGTGTCCTTGTCGTCGCTCTGAGTGGCACGATTTCCTCACTGTTCCATCTGTCCGAGCCGGAGAGGTTCTTCGGCTCGCCTTACTCCTGGGCGCTGGGCATCAAAATCCTGCTCGTGACCCTTACGGTGGTGACCGCAGCCGTGAACCGCTTCCGCTTCCTGCCGAGGCTGCGGGCTGGAAGTGCCACAGGCTTGCGTCGTAACCTGATGCTTGAGAGCGCGCTGCTGGTGGCTGTATTCGTGGCCACCGGTCTGCTCACCACCAGCACCCTGCCGCACGGGCAGGATTTTCCAGGCCTCTCTGAGAACCTGAGTCGCCTGCTTGACTTTGTATGGAGATGATAGTGAACAAATACCGATTTCTGCTTGTCGCTTTCCTGCTCGCCGCGGGAGTCGCCATGGGCCACCAGTCGAAGGAGGTTGCCGGCGGGGCGTACCGGGTGATAGCCGGCTACATGGTCAACCCGGCCTACTCCGGTCAGCTGAACGGACTCGACCTGATGGTCCGCGATGCGGACGGCGAACCCGTCGCCAATCTAGAGCAGGCGATTACCGCCGTGCTGATTGCGCCAGATGGCAGCGAGCTTGAGCTCACCCTGCGCGCAGGTGCCGAGCCGGGTCACTACACCGCAGACTTCATTCCGACGGTCGCCGGCAACTTCATGTTCCGGATCAGCGGATTCATAGGCGCTGAGGAGTTCGAGGAACTGTTCGACCATGTGGCACATAACGAACCACCGGTCATGGACGCAGCGACCATCAGCCTGCCATGAAACGCATACTCCTGGTTTTCATGCTGCTGATCGGCTTCACTTCTGCCCTGGCGCACGCCGATCTGCTTGAATCCGAGCCAGCTGCTGGCGCAGTCCTGGACGCTGCGCCCGAGCACATCGTCCTCCGCTTCACCGAGCCGGTGGAGACCATGTTCTCGGTCTTCAAGATTTATGCACTGGACGCCGACGTGGACATGTCCGCTGACAATGCGCAGCAGCGACTCGGCGGCCTGGCTGGCACGCTTGTCAATGATGTTCTCGAACTGGGTGAGGACGACGAGGCCCGGGTTGACCAGGGATCTGATCCGGTAACAGGCACTGCCAGCGAACTGCGGCTGCTGCTTCCGGAGGAGCTCGGTGCCGGGCACTACGTCGTGATGTGGCGGGTCCTGTCGGTAGACACCCACGTGACGCAGGGCTTCTTCGTCTTCACTGTCGCTGCCGAATAAGTGACCTGTGGACCAGTGACGGTTCACGTTCCGGCCCTATCTTCGGGGCATGAACCGTTCACTGGCAGAAATGCTGCAGCACCACCCACTAGACCCCGTGGTCGACCAGGCTTTGCTGGCTGGCTGCATCGCCGCCCTGTTTGAGTGCGCCGGCACCTGCAACATCTGTGCCGATGCCTGCCTGCATGAGCCTGATGTCCAGGACATGCGCGGCTGCATCACGCTGAACCACGACTGCGTGTCCGCGTGCCTTGCCACCGCACAGCTGCTGGGCCGTCAATCGCCCGTCGCACTGGAAGCGCTCGTGGATCAGCTCCAGGCGTGCGCGAACATCTGCCGGGCCTGCGGCGAGGAGTGTGCCCGGCATGCCGGCCATATGGAGCACTGCCGGATCTGTGCAGACATCTGCCGTGAGTGCGCCAATGCTTGCGAACAGGTTCTTGATTCGCTGCAGGCTTGAGTCTGAAGGACTGACAGCAAGTCTGCCATTACCGCGTTACGCGAGAGATTAGCAAAAGAAACGGGCGCAAGTAAGCGCCCGTTTCTACGTGAATCCACTTTATTTATGATCAGATGCGGCAGTTGGCTGCGTTGACGACTCCGTTGAGTTCAAGGTAGCCGGTGTTGCCACGGGCGTACCAGCTGTAGCTGTCATCGCGGTACACGAAGTGACCGTCCATGTTCACGGTGCGGGTAAGGGACTGCCAGGCGCCCGTGTGGAAAACCTGCGCGGATTCGTTGCTCGTATAGCGCACCAGCAGACGACCGCCGTCGCAGCTGTACTCATACAGCTGGTTGTGGGCGAAGTTCGGTACGACCTGCGGAGCGGATGGCGTGGGCGCGGGCGCCGTGACAATCGGCCGGCCCGGCTCAGTCTGGCGCGGTGGCGCGCTACTTGCCTCTTCGGGAGTAATCGTGAGTGTGCAACCGGTGAGCAGCAGGGCGAATACCGCGAGCGCAGGAATCAGTTTGGAAATCTTCATCAGGAACAGGCCTCCAGGTTCTTGCCGAATTGATTATTTGTCGTAATAAGCATCAGGGGCAGTTTGCGTAAATGTCAACGTTAGTGGCCGGCAAGGCGTACTCCACACCAAGGCTGCCATACTCCACGACGACCCAAAAGCGGGTCGTGCCCCGCTCGTCTGCCCTCGGTACCGGGGTGACCACAATGGCCTGGTTCTCAAGTTCAGGGCCTGTTGCCAGCGGCAGATAGTTCCCACCCGCAGAGAATTGTGCGCGCATTGTCACCCGGTGACCATTGACCAGCCAGCCACTGCTGACTTCAGACGTCTTCTTCTGGTCGCTTACGATGCCCAGATAATGCTCGGTGATTCCTGTAATCAGTGCAGGGTTCTCGGCATGGAACGAGTACTCAAAGATGGTTTCGCGGTTGTCACAGGCCACCCACTCATTGGTGGTGCCGGTCACGCGCCAGTTACTTTCAAAGGTGTAGTCCCGCACCGGAGCCGGTGCCGGTTGCACCGAGATGGTGCACGAGGCCAACAGCAACGAAACCGCCGCCAGCGCAACTATGGTTAATATGCGTCTATTTTTCATGCTGTTCACTATAGCCCTCCGGTATAACAACTTGAATGTGTAGCAGTCCACGATTGGTTCAGAATCCGTTAATGTTGCAGGTCCGCGCAAGACGGGCTTACTCCGCCGTTTCCTCGGTCTCGTCACTCAGGCGGATGAGTAGGTACGGTATCGAGGCGCGCCGCACGGCGCCTTCGGCAACGGAGCCGAACATCCAGCGGTTGAAGCCGCTGCGGCCGTGGGTGGCCATGACGACGAGGTCATACTCGCTTTCCGCGGCGTTGATTGCGTCAGCCGGGTTCCGGTCCTCCACCAGGTGGGTGTTGAACGTCACGCCCGCTGCCTCCGCCATGCTGCCCGCTCGCTGCAGAGCGGCGTTGCCGGCGTCCCTTAGGTCATCGTAAAGCTGCGGGAGATAGCTGATTGATTCCGGGGTCTGGTAAAGCGCCATCGGGCTCTCCAGTACGTAGAGGAAAGAGACCCGCGAGCCGAGCGAACTTGCCAGTTCCAGGCCCTGACGGATTGCCTCCTCACTCCCCGAACTGCCGTCGGTAGGTAACAGGATGCGATCAAACATGCCAACCTCCTTGAATTATGCCGGACCCCTCAGGCACACCTCGTGCGCCGTAAAGTCCGGCGATGCCGGTGAGAGAAGCATAGCAGCGGCCCACCAGGCTGAACAGGGACGGGAGTCCATTCTCCCGCCGGATTTGTATGCACCTAAGCTGCGATGCCGACGACCCGGACACCGCCGCACACTACAGGCCCGCCGTCATGTCCACCTATATAGTTGAAACCGGCGCCTGGCACGACACATCCACGCGGGCGCCCCTAGCGGAGGCAAAATGCGTAATTTCAGAAAGCTGCTGCAACTCGCCGCACTCAGCCTGTTCCTGCTGACACCAGCCGGCTTGGCCCAGACCCTGACCATGGCCCAGACGTCCAACCCGGTCACGCTGGATCCCAACCGCACATTCAACGGACTATCCTTCTCCATAACCAACCAGGTCTACGAGAACCTCGTTTACTTCGGCAGTGACGGCGTCATCCAGCCTCGCCTGGCCGAATCCTGGGAGTTCACGGAACCCAACGTCCTGGAACTCACCATCCGCGAGGGTGTCACTTTCCATGACGGCACGCCGCTCACCGCTGAGGCGGTCGTGGCCTCGCTCGAGCACTTCCTGGATCCGGAAGCCACGAATCCCGGCCGTTTCGTGCTCAGCCGCCTGAGTGACGTCCGCGTCAGCGACGACGGCAAGGTCCAGCTTGTCACGGAAACCCCGTTCGCGCCGCTGCTGGCCCACCTGGCCCACCCGGTCGCCGCCATCGTGCAGGCTGAACTCGGTGAGGACCTGGAGCGCAACCCGGTGGGCACCGGTCCGTTCCGCTTTGTCTCCTGGGAGCAGGACGCCGAGGTAGTTCTCGAGGCCAACCCTGACTACTGGGGCGGCGAACCCGCAATCAAGCGCATCGTCACCCGCATAATCCCCGACGTGGCCACCATCCTGGTGGAACTCCGCAGCGGCGGCGTGGACGCCTACTACGGCATTCCCGCTGACAGCTTCGACTCCATCGCCAATGCACCAGGCCTCGACGCTTTCAGCTTCCTGGGCTGGGGCAGCAACTACGTCGGCTTCAACGTCCAGAGCGACAAGCTGTCCGACGTCCGCGTCCGCCAGGCAATCGCTCATGTCATCGACAAGGAACTGATCGGCGAGATCGTCAACGGACTCCCGGCAGTCGCCGCGATTCCGCCGACCGTCGCCTTCGCGGCCGACGATCTTGAAGAGCCCTACCCCTACGACCCTGAGCGCGCAGCCGAGCTCCTGGCCGAAGCCGGTGTGAGCGACCTGGACCTGCGCATCGACGTGTACTCGGACCCGACGCTTGAGACCATCGCCCAGATCCTCCAGGCTGAACTTGCCGGCATCGGCATCGACCTGGAAATCCGCACGCAGCCCTACGCCGCCTACGCGGAGGCAGTGCTGCAGGATGACCTGGAGATGTACGTGTCCGGCTGGGGCACCGTGACCCTGGACGCCGACTACGCGCTTTACGGCTTCCTGCACCCGAGCGAGATCGGCGGCGGCAGCAACACCGCGCGCTACACCGACGACCGTGTCACCGAACTGCTGGAGACCGGCCGCAACAACCCCGACTCCGAAGTGCGGGCCGAGGCGTACAGGGAAGTGCAGGAGCAGATCCTGGTGGACGTCCCGTTCGTCACCGTCAACTACCCGCTGTCCACATTCGCCAAGACGGAGGCCCTGCAGGGTGAACACGTGAACTTCTCCGTCATCGGCTTCGACCTGCGCGACGCAACGCTGAACCGCTGAGAGCGTAGCGCCTTAGATTGCTCAGGTACGTAACCGGCCGGCTTGTAGGCCTGCTGCCCGTCCTGCTTGGAGTGACCATCCTGGTCTTCCTGATGTTGCGGATCGCCCCCGGCGATCCGCTCATCTCCCTCCTGGGCGAGGAGGCACAGGGCATGAGCCGACAGGCGCTGGAGGAACTCCGCGTCCAGTACGGCTTCGACCGTGATCCGGTCACGCAGTACCTGGGCTTCCTCGGTGGCGTCCTGCGCGGGGACCTGGGTGAATCGGTCCGTACGGGCCAGCCGGTGCTTCGCGAAATCGCGGTCCGCCTGCCCGCCACGCTGCAACTCGCCGGGGCCGGCATGCTCATCGCCCTGGCCCTCGGGCTGACGCTGGGCGTTCTGGCGGCCGTCTACCGGCGTACCTTCGTTGACTACCTGGCCATCATCGTCGCGCTGGCCGGCGTGTCAATCCCGGTCTTCTGGTCAGGGCTGATCCTGATGCTGTACTTCGCCCTGGAGCTGGGCTGGTTGCCGGCCTCCGGTTACGGTAGCTGGCGTCATCTGGTGTTGCCGGCTGTGGCCATCGGCTTCTCTTCCTCCGCCATAATCGCGCGGGTAACGCGCAGCAGCATGATTGAGGTGCTGCGCTCCGACTACATACGCACGGCCCGGGCCAAGGGTGTGCCTGTCCGGCGAATCAACCTGAGGCATGCACTGCGCAACGCGATGCTGCCAATTGTTACCGTCGTCGGCCTGCAGTTCGGGGGCCTTTTAGGCGGTTCGGTTCTGACCGAGACTGTGTTCGCCTGGCCCGGCCTGGGGCGGCTCGTGGTGGACTCGATCCGGGTGCAGGACGGACCGCTGGTACAGGGATCCGTGCTGTTCATCGCGGTGGTGTTCATCCTCATCAACCTGCTGGTGGACCTGTCCTACGCGCTGCTGAACCCAAGGATCCGTTATGGCTGACACCCACGTTCCGCCACACAGGCGTACCACCTTCCTGACTTCACCGGCCATGAAGCGTTTCCTGCGCAACCGCCTGGCGGTTCTGGGGCTCATCATCATCGTGCTGCTGATACTCATGGCGGTACTGGCGCCGGTGATCACGCCTGCTCCGCCTGCCGCCCAGAACCTGCGCGAGAGGCTCCTGCCTCCTTCCGGCGAGCACTGGTTCGGCACGGACGAGTACGGCCGCAGCGTGTTCAGCCGTGTGGTCTACGGGGCGCGCGTGTCGCTTCTGACCGGCACGATCCCGGTGCTGGTCGCGGGGGTGATCGGCACCCTGCTCGGCCTGCTGGCCGGCTTCTACCGCGGCTGGCTGGACAACGTGCTCATGCGCGTGATGGATGTGCTGCTGGCCTTTCCGTCGATTCTTCTGGCGCTGGCCATCGTGGGGGCGCTCGGGCCCGGCCTCACCAACGCGGTGATCGCCGTGGCGGTGGTCAGCATCCCCGAGTACGCCCGGATTGTCCGCAGTGTGGTGCTGGGCACCCGCGAGGAGGAGTTCGTGCAGGCCGCAGCGGCCGTGGGCGTGCGAACTCCGGGGAAGATGTTCCGGCACATCCTGCCCTCGGCATTGGGTCCGCTCTCGGTCCAGGCGAGCCTGGGCGTGGGTTTCGCGATCCTGAGCCTGGCCGGCCTCAGCTTCCTGGGTCTGGGCATCCAGCCGCCGGCAGCCGACTGGGGCGAGATGCTGAACCGCGGCCGCAGGTTCCTGCCGGACTCGGACTGGTTGCTCATCTTTCCCGGCCTGTTCATCTCGCTCACCGTGCTGGGTTTCAACCTGCTTGGTGACGGAATCCGCGACGCCCTGGACCCTCGCGACTGACAGGCATAATTTGTGACCCGTGTCACATCTGCCGTGAAAGTGACGGGTGTAATAACCCTGTAACCCTTACTGGCTACACTACGGGTATGCAACTGGCGAAACTAAGACGTGGCGCGGTGCTGACAGCTGCCACACTCATCACACTGGCAGCGATCAGCCAGCTCGCGCCGGTCTGGGGCACGCCGGTATTGGCGTTGGCCGCCATCCCGATTGCCATGATCGGCTGGATGGCGGGCGTGCTTGCCGGCAGCCTCGCCGGTGCCGCACTGTTGGTGTACGCCCTGTGGCTGCCCCTGCTGCCTGGGCTGGCCCGGCCGACCATTGACCAGTTGCTGCTCTTCATCGTCATCGCGGGGAGCGGTCCGGGCTTCGCTGCGTACGCCATGCTGAAACGCGAGCATGACCGGCACCGGCGGGCTTCCAGCGAGGCGCGCTTTGATTCACTGACCGGCCTGCGCAACCGCGCCGCGCTTTCCGAGGAACTCGGCAACATGCTGGAGACCGCCAGGCGGAACGACACCCAACTGGCGGTCCTGTTCGTGGACCTGGACCGGTTCAAGATTGTGAACGACACGTTCGGGCATGACGCCGGCGACATCGTGCTGCGCGAGATTGCCCGGCGCATCTCCGATCACTCGAACCACGGCGAACTGACGGCGCGACTTGGTGGCGATGAATTCGTGCTCGCCATTCCTGACATCACCGATATGGACTCACTGTCCGCCCGTGCCCGGAGACTGCTTTCGGCGCTGGGTGCTCCCATCGAACTGGACGGCACCGCAAGCGGCGTGGGCGCCAGCATTGGTATCAGCATCTATCCGACCGACGGCGACAGCGTGGACGCCCTCATCAAGTTCGCGGACAGCGCCATGTACCAGGTGAAGTCCGGCGGCAAGAACTACTTCAGCTTCTCCACCGACGACATGCGACAGCAGCGCAACCGCCAGCTGGAGGTGGAACGCTGCCTGCGCCACGCGATGGCGTCGAATGAGTTCGCCGTGCACTACCAGCCCCAGGTTGAACTTCGCTCAGGCCGCGTGGTGGGCTTCGAGGCGCTGCTCCGCTGGCACAGCGAGGAGCTCGGCCAGGTCAGTCCGGAGGAGTTCATCCCGATAGCGGAGGAAACGGGCATGATCGTGCCACTGGGCCACTGGCTCCTGCGTGAGGTCTGCCAGCAGGCGGCCAGCTGGCGCCGCTCGGGACTGCCGGCCATTCGCCTGGCCGTCAATGTCTCGCCACTCCAGTTCTCGCATCCGGATTTCATCAACCACGTCAAGCAGGCCTCACGCGACGCTGGCATGCTGCCCAACAGCCTCGAGCTTGAAATCACGGAGGGTCTGCTGCTGCAGGACACGGATGTCGTGTTCCGCACGCTGCAGCGCCTCAGGCGTCTGGAGATACGCGCCACGCTGGACGACTTCGGCACCGGCTATTCGTCCCTGGCCTACCTGGAACGCCTGCCCATCGCGAGTCTGAAGATCCCGCAGAACTTCGTCGCCGGCACGGGCGGCGGCCTGCCGCGCGCCGGCATGAGCAAGGAGCGGAGCAGCGTCATCGTGCAGGCGATCTGCGCCATGGCTCACAAGCTGAGTAAGACCGTCATCGCCGAAGGTATCGAGAACGAGGGCCAGCTGGCCTTCCTGCGGGAGATCGGCGTGGACTACGGCCAGGGCTACCTGTTCGGCAGCGCGCTGAAGGTGAGCGAGGCGGAGGCGCTGCAGCGCGAGTACCTGAAGGCAACGCCACCAGTGCGTGAGCCTGGCCGGCAGACCCAACTGATAGATAACCTGCTGTTCAACGACTGAATCCGCCCTGAGCTCAGGCGACAGAGGAATGCCGTTGCCCGCGAACAATCGCAGGCAACGGCACACTCTTGAGTAACCGTCTGGTTCCACCAGTTGGGCACCCGTTTGCCTCCCAGCAAGGGCACCCGCCCAATCCCATCTTCCTTAGCGAAAGTCTCCAGACCCCGCTGTCCCCCCGGACATCAGAGAGCATAGCAAATCCTTATGAGAAAACAGCTGGTTCTGGTCGTAATGCGTATAACCTGAGCCGGAAAGTACGGACAAGGTGTACGGTAACGCGGCTCCTGCCGGATTGTCAGCTCGTGGCGACGACGCGGTTGCGGCCCTTCTGCTTGGCTGTGTACATGCGGTTGTCGGCCAGCCTGATCAGGTCCCGCAGGCTGCTCACATGGTCATCAAACCTGGAGGCGACACCGGCGCTAAGGTGAACCCGGAACCCGGGTCCGAAGGCGCTCCAGTCGTGCTTGTCCAGCTCTTCGCGCAGGCGCTCGGCAACGCGGGCACCTGCCGACAGGTCGGCGCCCAATAGGGCGACAGCGAACTCCTCGCCACCCCAGCGGGAAACGGAGCCACTGCTGCCTATGACCTGCTGCAGAACCTGTGCCAGCTCAACCAGCACGCGGTCGCCCACGGCATGACCGTGCCGGTCATTGATGCCCTTGAAGTCATCTATGTCCAGCAGCAGAAGCGAAAGGGACCGCTGCGGGCCATCCAGCTGGAAATCGTGTTCGAGTATCTGTGTCAGGTGACGGCGGTTGTAGAGGCCCGTCAGATGGTCGGTTCGGCTGAGTTCCTCCAGCCTGGTCGACTGGTCGCGGAGCACGCGGTTGGCCTCCACCAGCGCCTTGTGGGTGCGGCGGGCTGAGCTGTGCTCATGTGCCAGAGACTGCTCCAGCTGCATGATCCTGACAGAGGCGACGCGGTCGCCTTCACGGGTTTCCAGTTCCTGGCGCAGGCGCAGGTGCTCCTTCAGCGCACCCAGCGCGGCTTCGTGCTCCCCGCTGGACTCATGCACCGAGGCCATCAGCCGCAGCACGCGCGTTTCGCCTGCAGTGTCGCCGCTCTCCCGGAACAGGTGCAGGGCAGCGCGCAGGTTTCCCAGCGCCGCAGCCAGCTCTCCCTGCTCGAAGTTGAGCTGCGCCATCTCCAGCTTGGTCAGACCCGCCGACTGTTCGTCAACACCCTGCTCATGAAGAGTCAGGGCCATCCCCAGGCTCTCTTCAGCCTGGTCCTGTTCGCCGAGTGCCGCGTAGGCGCTGGCGATTGCGCGGTGAACCGAGGTCAGTTCCTTGCGGTCATCAGTGCGCAGGATGAGGCTCTCGGCCGTCTCCAGGCGTTCCAGTGCCCGCTCGGCCTTGCCGAGTTCGACGAGGGCCTTGGCCTCGGCCAGCAATGCATGCGCCGCGAGTTGCGGCCGGTTGAGTGAGAAGAACAGGTTGCGGGCGCGTTCAAGTCGCACCAGCGCCTCGGCCGGCTGACCGATGTCCAGGTGACCCAGGCCGATGCGCAGGAATGGCAGGGCCAGCTGCGCCGCGTCCTCAGTGTTGGCGCAGCGCAGGCTCTCACGCAGGTGCCGGTTGGCCCGGTCGTGCATGCCCAGCAGCCGGTACAGTTCGCCGATCTCCGAGTGGGCCAGGGCCCGGTACTCGTTCCGGTTCATCGATTCAGCGAGCGTCAGCAGCTGCAGTCCGTGGCGGACGGCAGCATTGTCGTCCAGATTGAAGCGGGCCTGGAGGAGGAGATAGTGGGCCGCGAACAGGAAACGGTGCTCGGAAGCGTGGATTTCCTTGAGAGCGGCGGTGGCCAGATCACGTGCCTTCTCCAGGCTGCCGTGCTTCAGCTCGGTGAGAGCCGACTGTAGTTGTGGGGGCAGT
The DNA here is from genome assembly GCA_964393655.1 of uncultured bacterium. Taxonomy (GTDB): domain Bacteria; phylum Deinococcota; class Deinococci; order Deinococcales; family Trueperaceae; genus CALDPK01. The sequence goes on from CAYMUK010000005.1 coordinate 21,357, forward strand.
GAACGCGTGAGATCACTGGGTTCCAGGCCTGTCATGGTTACATCATGCGTCAGGTGGCGTTACGGAGTTCTTATCTCCTGGAACGTCAGCGAACGGGCCTGTACGCGTCGACGCTCAGGTCCACCGCGCCGGCGTCGTACTCGCTGAAGCTGCCGAGGACCAGGTAGTACTCGCCTGCCGGCAGGTCGGCCTGAAGCCGGGACTGCCAGACGTACACGTCGGAAGCTTCGTAACTGGCGTCGAAGTGGTCGTCGTTGTAGTCAAGCAGTTCCCCGTCGGCCGAGTAAAGCAGCAGCACGGTGTCGACCGTCTCGGCACTGGCGTTGAACACGAGCAGCAGGTCCTCGTCCAGCACGAACCTGTACACGCGACTCGGGCCACCGAATCCGTCCTGTGTGGCCGGCAGGTCGGCAGATATGGTTGCGGCAAGGCTGCCGGGAACCGTCAACAGCTCGGCGTCGCTGAAGTCGCGCGCACTGGTGCCCGGCCGCTCCACGCTCTCCAGCAGGAGGCGGTAGCTGCCCAGATCCCAGGCGGAGTAGCCGGAGGCGACAACCGTGTAGCGGCCGCTCTCGGCCAGATACAGCTGCAGCACCGAGTTGTAACCGTACTCACTCGAGACCATGTCCCAGTCGTCATCGTTCCAGTCGTACAGCTCACCGGTCGGGCCGAATACGCTCAGGAAGGTGTCGAAATCGTTGCTGCCCAACTGCAGTGTCAGCTCCTCGCCGGCAACGCCGGAGAAGGTGTAGAGGTCCAGGTAGGAGCCGTCCTTGAAGTTCTGCCCGTCATCCTGGCTGAGGGTGCCGAAGGCAGGCACGCCGCGCTCCAGGATGGGGGTGGTCGCCAGGAAGTGGCTGGGAGAATTCAGGGACTGAGCCGCTGTTGCGGAAAACACTGCGGTCACGACGAGTGATACTGCGATGCAGATCAGCTTGTTCTTCATGTCGATCGGCTCCTAGTTTTGCTGGCGGCCTCGGCCGCTTGGAGCCTGATTCTATACTGCCGTGAACAGCGTGATACGGACTAGAGAACCGTGTGGCGACCGACGGTCGGCAGCATGTACCGCCTGTCCCCGTACTTGGCGTTCATGTAGTCGGCGAAGCGCTCCGGGTCCTCGTCATTGAACTCGAACATGCCGTAATGCGCCGGTACCACCAGGTCCACATTGATGCCCCCGGCCAGGTCTGCCGCCTCCTGGAAAGTCATGTTGCCGAGCACGCCGGCGCGGAATCTTGGGCCGTCGCGCCCGTTGATCGGCAGGAACGCCGCATCCAGGTGCCAGTCGCGCAGCCGGGCCTGCAGCCCTTCCCACCAGACCGTGTCACCTGCATGGTAAACGGTGCGGTCGCCGGCCTGCAGGATGAGTCCCAGGAACGCATGATGCCCACCAGCGTCTACGTCGAAATCCTCATGCGCAGCCTTGACGCCCGTGACCTGGAGGCCACCCAAGGTGATTGTCTCGAGGTCGTCCAGCAGCAGCAGGCGGCTTTCCGGCACGCCAAGCTGCAGCATCCGCTCCCGGCAGGCCCGCGGGGCCAGGAAATGACAGCTGGTGGCAAGATTCAGGCCGGTGACAGCCTCCGGGTCGATGTGGTCTATGTGATCATGCGTGCAGCAGACCAGACTCACGATCTCGCGGGCGTCTGCCGGCTTGAACAGCGGTGGCACCAGACGTTCCGGCAAGTCGGCCAGGAACGGGTCTATCAGGATGACCTGGTTTCCCAGCGTCAGGATGAAACTGTGCTGACCCAGCCAGGTGAAGGCGGGCTCCGGACGGACCACGTGAGTCGTGAACAGTTCGCGACCGGTCATTTCTTGCGTCTGAACAGGTGTATCAGCAGGCCCAGCAGGACACCTGCGAAGGCGCCGCCAGCAAGCATGTAGAGGGGATGGATGTCACCGAACGCAGCCATCAGCCGCGCCCCGGTCTGGATGTCTTCATCACAGCCCTGACTCTAGCACCAACGTGTTTCGGCCTCCAGCAGAACTGCCCCCGGAGCCTCATGGCAATGGTTCATAGTGCGGGCAAAGGAAAAGGGGGTCACTTTGTGGACCCCCTTGGACACGCCCTGCTGGTGCTATGGGCGATTGTCCGTCAGCGATTGGCGCCCAGGCCGATCTGGCCGCAGGCAACTGCGGAATCGATTGAGACGTTGCCGTTCTCGTTAAGCGGCGGGAGCTCGGAGCCCGCGAATATGTACATGAAGTACTGGTTCTGCTGAATCTGGTTGACACTCAGCTCAATTTCGTCCAGGCTCACGTACGGGTCGTTGACAAAGCTGCCGACAGGGTTCAGGGCAACTACCATCTCCCGGTCAGGACCACACGTGCCCTCGAACAGCACCGGCAGGTACTGGCTGCCGCGCGTGATGTTGCTGAGCGTGACAGCGACCCGGGTGTGACCCATTTCCTCGGTCATCTGCACGTAGCCGCTGACGCCGCTGTTGTTGATCGGGAATACTCCATAACTTGCGGTCTGCGGGAATGAAGTAGGCAGCTGGGCGGCCGCAATCGAGACGACTGCCGCCAGAATGGTGCCAAGAATGAATCTGCGCATTGGATAAAACCCCTTTCGGAGACCAGAGTCCCCCTATGGACAGGTTTTACTATGCGTTGCCGTTTCGGGACAGTAAGCCTGCACTCGGATATTGTTGAATCATGAATACCGCGACCGCACTGAGCATCCGGCGTCTGAGCGATATGGACGACCTCATTCGCTGCTGCAGCATCGAACAGGCCGTGTGGGGCGAGGGCATCGTGCCACCCCACCTGCTGCGGGCGGTAACGGACATGGGTGGACTGACAGTCGGTGCCTTCATGGGGACTGAACTTGTCGGCTTCGTTTTCGGCTTCCTGGGCAGGCTTGAGTCGGCTGGCAGGAGCCTGCTGACGCACCATTCGCATGTGCTTGCGGTGCTGCCGCACTATGGCGGCCAGGGAATCGGCACCGCCCTGAAAATGGCGCAGGCCGAATTCTGCCGTCAGCAGGGCCTTGAGCTCATGACCTGGACGTTCGACCCGCTGCGGGCCCGCAACGCCCACCTGAACATCGAGCGGCTGGGCGCCACCGTGAACGTGTACGCACCCAAACATTACGGCCAGATGTTCGACTCGCAGAACGGACAGCTGGACTCGGACAGGTTGCTTGCCGAATGGCAGCTCACCCGCGCACCAGAGCGGTTCCAGGGCGACGCCGCCGGCCTGCCCAGGGCGCTCGCAAGGCTTGAGGACGGCTCTCCGGGCGAACCACAGCTGGAGTTGATGGCAGCTGCACTGCACGTGGCCGTACCACGCGATCTGGACGAACTGCTCGCCGGCCAGCCATTGCTGGCGGCCCGCTGGCGCGAATCGGTGCGCGAGGTAATGGCCCACTACCTGAACCAGGGCTACCGCGCAACCCGCTTCCTGGCGGGCGGTTACGTTCTGGAGCCGGGCTGAAACCCGGCGGACCCGGGTGTACGCTTGGCACAGGAGGAAGCACACGTGAAGATTGAAGTGCAAAGTGGTGATCTGGGATCGGTTGAGGCGGATAGCCTGATCGTCAACCTGTTCAGCGGTGTCCAGAAGCCCGGTGGTGGCACTGGAGCGGTTGATGCCGCGCTGTCCGGAGCCATCACGGAACTGATCGCGCAGGGAGACCTGAGCGGCAAGGCCGGCGAGCTGGCTGTCCTTTACCCCCGCGGCGCGCTTGGTGCCAAACGGGTGATAGTGGTTGGCCTTGGATCCCGGGAGGAATTCGATGTGGAGGCGGTTCGCTGCGCCGCCGGCAAGGCCGCGCGCAGGGCCCGTGAGCTCGGCTCAGCGACAATCGCGTCAATCGTGCATGGCGCGGGCACAGGCGGACTCGAGGCCGCCGAGGCCGCCGCAGCCACTGCCGAGGGCATGCTCCTGGCACTCTACCGCTACGACGCGCCGCGACTGAACAAGAAGGAGAAGGAGCAGCCCGAGCGCATTCTGCTGGTCGAGTCGGACGAGTCAAAACTGGCTGAGATGCAGGCTGCCGTCGAACAGGCCCGCGCAGTCAGCGAGGGTGTGTTCCTGGCGCGCGATCTGGTGAATGGCCCGTCGAACATCGTCACGCCGGAATACCTGGCCGCCACAGCCAGGGAGCTTGCGGACACCTACGGTTTCAGCGTGAGCGTAGGCGACCGCGCCTGGGCCGAGGAGCAGGGAATGGGTGCCTTCCTGGGTGTGTCCGCCGGTACCGCACGGGAGCCGGCGTTCATCGTGCTGGAGCACAATCCCGGCGGCAGCGAGGAAGCGCCCACGGTGCTGGTCGGCAAGGGACTGACCTTCGACACGGGCGGCATCTCACTCAAGCCGGCAGCGAACATGCAGAACATGATCTCCGACATGGGCGGGGCCGCTGCCGTGCTGGGCGCCATGAAGGCTGTGGGTGAGTCCGGGCTCAAGCGCCGCGTGGTCGCCATTGCCGCCTGCACGGAAAACATGCCTGACGGCAATGCCTTCCGCCCCGGCGACGTGCTGATGGCCAGCAACGGCAAGACGATAGAGATCACCAACACCGACGCCGAGGGCCGCCTGGTGCTGGCCGACGCGCTTGCCTACGCCAGCCGTTACAAGCCTGCGGCTGTGGTGGACCTGGCGACGCTGACCGGCGCCTGCGTGGTGGCACTGGGCGAGGACACGGCTGCCGGCCTGTTCAGCAATGACGACGGTCTGCGGGACAGGTTCGTGGCTGCTGGCTCCAGCACGTTCGAACGCGTCTGGCCGATGCCGCTTTACAGGGAGTTCCGCAAGGCCATGGACTCGAGCGTAGCCGACCTGCGCAATTCGTCCGCGACCAGATGGGGCGGTGCCAGCACCGCGGCCGCTTTCCTGCAGGAGTTCGTGGATTACCCCTGGGTGCATCTGGACATTGCGGGCATGGCCTACTCGGGCAAGGACCGGGCGTACGCGGCCAAGGGCGGCAGTGGCTTCGGCGTCCGCCTGCTGCTGCGGTGGCTGCAGGAGAGCTGAGGCAGCTGCCTATAACGGTTTGGGCCCGCCAGCAACCTGCAGGCGGGCCCAAACAGTTGGCACTGCGGGTAAATCAGGTTCTAGTACGTTCCTTCAATCCGCAGGTCGATACCGCTGGTGGTCCGGTTGGCCTGCAGGCTCACGGTGCCCGGGTACCGGCCGTACGGCTCGTTGGCATCGATGTCGATGATTCCCGGCGTTGCTTCAAGGTCAGTGCCGGAATCGAGGTCGATCCAGCCCTCCACCACGTAGCTGCCCGGGTTGAGACCATGGATTATGTAGCGCACTCCGCCTGCCGGAGCGTTATCAAAGCCGACGTACTGGCTCGGCACCGGGTTGCTGCAGGCTGGTGAGTCGCACTCGCTGAAAAGTATGTAGGTGACTGCGTCGCCAGTTGTCGGCGGCTGGGGCGGGGGAGGCGGTGTCGGCGTGCCGGTGTCGCCCGCGACCAGGGCTGCTGCCGCGTCGATGAGGCCGGAGCCGCAACCGCTGCCACAAACGGTCGCGGAGGTGGTCGACTGCAACCGGGTCAGTACGGTGCTGTGGCTGAGGCCTGGCTCCTCCGCCAGCATCAGCGCAATCACACCGGCAACATGCGGAGCGGCCATGGAAGTGCCCTGGAAGAAGGCGTAGCCGGCAGAACCGCTGTCGTCCAGGACCGGGCTCAGAACGCCATAGGGGTAGTTCGTTCCGCCACGGGAGAAGCTTGCACCCAGGTCGCCTCCCGGTGCCATGACATCCACGGCTGCGCCGTAGTTCGAGTAGGGCGCCCGGCCGTTGTTCACGCCGGTGGCGCCCACCGTGATGACCCCGGGGCAGTTCGCCGGGAATACGCCATCCGTGCTGATGTTCTCATTACCCGCAGCCACCACGAAGATGGCTCCGGTCGAGGCATGCAGGCTGGTGAAGAAGTTGTCTGGTCCGCCGAGCACGTCGGCGCAGCTGACACCGACACTGGCTCCGAGGCTCAGGTTGATGACATCCGCGGGATTTGCGTTCGCTGCCACACCCGCGACGTTGCCGCCTGCCGCCCAGGTGATGCCGTCAAGGATGTCCAGCATGGTGCCGTTGCCGTTGCGGCCGAGCACGCGGATGGGCACCAGGGTGACGTCCCAGTTGACGCCGGCGACGCCACCGTTGTTGGTGTTGGCTCCGATGGTGCCGGCAACATGGGCGCCGTGATAATCGGAACCTTGACCCTCGTCGGTGGGGTTCCCGTCACGGCCGTTGCCGTCGCCGCCGCTGGAAGCGTCGCTGATGAAGTCGTAGCCGCCTGTGAATGTCAGGTCGGGGTGGGTGATGCTGCCGGTATCGGCAACCGCCACCGTTACGCCGGTGCTGCCGGTGGTGATGTCCCAGGCCCGTTCCATGTTGATCACGTCGTAGTGCCACTGCAGTGGGTAGAGATTGTCTGTCGGCGTGGCGAAACTGTGCAGGATCCAGTTGGGGGCGGCCCGTTCGACGTCGGGTCGCTCACGCAGCAGCTCGGCAAGCGCGAGGGTCTCGTCCGCGTTAGCGTCCGCCGCGACGTAAAGGTGCTGACCGCCCGGCGTGCCCTGCACGTGCTGCAGCTGCACTCCGTCTACGGACAGGGTGCCAAGCGTCGCCTGGCTGAACAGGACGTCGCTCCTGAAACTCACGACGAGTTCGCCGGGCACGAATTCGGCTGGCCGGTTGTC
>CAYMUK010000005.1:28118-33448 GCA_964393655.1 uncultured bacterium
CGCATCGTAATAACTGGGCGGAGTGCTCTCCTCGTCGGAAGTCGGCGCGACGGCGTACACGTCGTAGCTGCCTGCGCCCACCCCGGTGAACCTGAACGGTGCCTCGCTGCCACCGGTATTGATGGGTCCAAACACGTCCACAACATCGGCTTCATACATGCAGTCCGAACCTGAGTCACAAAGATATACGTATACGCCGTACAGGCCGGTGGCCGGAGCCGCCTCCACGGTGCCGGCGATGCTGCCGGGCGAGGGGTCCGGAGTTCCGCCCCCGCTCCCTCCGGAGCAGGCTGCCAGCACCAGCGTCACAAGTAGGGCCAGCGAGCCCTGGATAACTCTTCTGATTGTCATTTCTGCCTCCCGCTGTCAAGGTAGCAGCGGACACCATGGCTGAACGTCAGCAAAACCGCAGTTGCGTTCAGGGACCCTTAACGGAGGCCGTGCTGGCCGTTATAAGTGTCCAGCTGTTGTATGTGATCTGGCGCCGGCTGCAATATGCAGTGCGTTGGGCTATCATGGCCGACATGTCCAAGCTGAAGAAACTCCGGATCCTGGAACCCGTCAACCCCAACAAAAGCACCGGATTGCTCGGTGGGAAGGCTTCCGGCATCCTCAACTGGGACGACATCGCCTATCCCAGCTTCAACCGCACCTACAAACAGCTGAAGGCGAACTTCTGGATTCCCGAGGAAGTCAGCCTGAATGACGACCAGCGCAGTTACAAGGCGCTCAGCCCTGATGAGAAGCGCGCCTTCAATTTCCTGATCGGCCTGCTGGCAACCCTGGATGCCCCGCAGGCGCGCCTGATCTTCAAGCTGGCCGACTTCACCACGGACCCCGCAGCGCAATCGAACCTTATCTTCATCGCCCAGCAGGAAGTCATCCACAACCAGAGCTACTCCTACGTGCTCAGCAGCCTGACGGACTGGCAGGACGAATGGCAGGTCTTCGAGGATGCGCGCAACAATGCGGCGATCCACGAGCGCAATCGCCCCATAATGCAGGCGTACGACGCGTTCTTCGACTACCCTACGGCCGAGAGCTACGTCCGTGCGCTGGTGCAGAGCCTGATTCTGGAAGGTATCCACTTCTACGGGGCGTTCGCGTTCTTCTACAATCTGGCGCGCGAAGGCAAGATGGTGGGCACCAGCACGATAATCAGCTACATCAACAAGGACGAACTTGTGCACACCAAGTTCCAGACCGAGCTGCTGCGAGCGGTGCTGGCAGAGAACCCCGAGCTGCACACTCCGGCACTGGAGACGTACATCCAGGAATCGTTCGAGTCCGCGGTTGAGGGCGAGCTTCGGCTTGTCGAACCCATCTTGCGTCCGCTCAGCGGTATTGACCTGGCTGAATTCGGCGAGTACGTGAAGTACCGCGCCAACAAGATGGTGGGTATGCTCGGCCTGGACGAGCTGTACGACGGTGTCAGCCAGAACTCCATGCCCTGGATACGCGCGTATGTCGACAACTTTGATGGCGTCAAGACCGACTTCTTCGAGCAGAAGGTGCGGCAGTACGCCAAGGTCGGTGCTGATGACGGGTTTGATGACATTTGAGTTGGTCCTGCAGGTGACATGTGAATCTGTGGCCAGACCGACTGGCTGACGGATTTCCGCGCTGAGGCCCGAGAGCTGAAACATGCCGCTGCGGCTGTCCAGCAGGGACATTTGTCACGTAAGAAATGTCAGGTTCCCGTAATGCGGGGCGCTTTAGAATCCATTCATGATACGAGTGGCTCCACTACCTGAGAACCGCCGCGAACGCGGTTTCACCATGATAGAGCTGCTGCTTGTCATCGGCATTCTGGGCATCATCCTGAGCATCGGTGTCTTCAATGGCCGTCAGGCCCTGACCTCCCAGGAGGAACGCTCTGCGGTCACCTCCATTCAGCAAAGTGTCTGGCAGGGTGCAACGGCTGCATCGGCCAGAGGTGAAGTAGTCACGCTCCGCCTTGAAGGGCAGAATCTGGTGCTGCGCGCAGACCAGAGTGGCCGCGAGCTGCGTAGCGAAGAAATGCCTGAGGGCCTGAACAGCAACATTCCCCAGGGAACATTTCTGGTGTTCACACCACCGGGCCGAATCGAGGCCAGCAGCCTGTCCAAGGCGAGCGGTTTGTGGGTCGAAACCGGTGCCCGCCGCTACAACCTGGAATTCTCCGCCATTGGCGAAATGAGGGTCAAATAATGCGTCGACATGGCAGCAGCGGCATGTCACTTGTGGAAGTCCTGATTGCGGTTGCGATTCTGGGTGTCGTTGTCGCGGTTCTCTCAACGACGACGTTGACGACCGTCCGTACCAATTCGAATTCAGGCGGCCGTACGCAGGCGACACAGGTGCTGAATTACCTCGGTCGTCTGGTGGCAGGTGCCGATGAAACCCTCTTCAGCAACGAGGAACTGACCTGGGACTACGGCACCCTCGCCACTCAGTTCGTGGAGCTCAGGCATGAGGTCGGCCGCGCGGATCCGTCCCTGTACCGGGCGCAGGTCGTTGACGCCGGTGCCATTGGCCTGGGCGGAGCGCAGCTTCGGGAGTACGAGCTGACAGTCTGCTGGCTGACTGGCGGCCAGGAATCCTGCGTGGTTGGCAGCACTGCGGGGCCGACACCTGTTGAACCGGACGAGTTCATGGCGCCACTGCCGGGAATCGGCTGATGCGCGGCCGCACTCAGGGCATGACCCTGGTCGAGATGCTGATTGCGCTTGCAGTCTTCGGAATCGTGCTCGCGATGACCTACACCGCAATAACCGGAAGTCTCCGCGTCCAGGCAGCGCAGGAAGCCACCACCACCAGTCAGGCAAAGCTCCGCCGGGTTATCGAGGTAATCTCGCAGGACCTGCGAAGCGCCGTGTTCGGCAGCATCACCGACAACCCCTATGACGCGGGCAGTCAACAGGTTTCCTTCATGCTTCTGGCAGGCGGTGCCGGCTACCCGGTGCTGGAGGAGGCGAACTTCGCGCTGCAGTACGGCTTCGACGTTCTCATCAATGACGTCACAGGCCTGAAGGGGGCGCAAGTCGCACTTGTCAACCGTCGCGGTGAAGGCGTCGTGGTACCGGTGTCCAACATCTCCAGCGGAAAGTCCTCCGGTTCGCGCAGATTCACGTCGAGCGCCTGCAGGAACACGATTGATTTCGCCGACAGCGTCCTCATGTTCCACGTGGTGACGGTAGGCCTCCGCTACGACGAGGCCTCGAACACCGTGTTCATGACCGAAGGCAGCGGCAACGAGCAGCCCTTCGCATTTGACATCAGTGACATGCGCCTGGACTACGTCTATACCTGGTCAGGTGATGAAGGCGACGACGCGCCTGAGGAGACTGTCCTGGTTGAGTCCACGCCTCTTCGGGGTTCCGCCGGCCATCCGGTCCGTACCCATACGAATGGCGATGGAGACGACTTCACCCTGACACGCTTGCAGATTCTGCTTGAATCCGAAGCCCGCAGCAGTCAGGGGAGCACAGTACACGCTCTGAGCGGACAGGTGGACCTGTCGCGCGCAGCGCACTTCCAGATTGAGGAGATACTGCCATGCAGTTGAGGCACAGGCGTTCCGAGCGGGGCGTTGCGATGATTCTGGCGCTTATTGCCCTTGTGGTTGTAGCCGGTATCGGTATGTTGATGTTCACCCGCTCCATCAATGAGATCCGACACTCTAGTGACGATACTGCGATCGTGCAGACCCTGATGCTCGCCCGGGGTGGAGCCAACGTTGGCGCCGTCCTGATGGGCACCGACGTTAGCGATTTCCTTCATGACGTGGTGGAGTCGACATCGCGTCCGGGCCGTTGGGCTTACGGCGTGGATTTCTCGCCCCGGAGTGACGCGGGACCGGATCCGATCAGCGTCATTGACGCCATGGACGGCATGGCCCGTGACATGCAGTCGGTGGTTGATGACCTGATCTGCGGCGAGTCTGTCGTTCCGGCCGAGAATGCCGATGTCCAGCTGCGCATTTACTTCACGGCCATGGCTTGCGGACAACCCCTGCCGGCCAGCATCACGCTTGCTGACGGTCGCTTCGTCGAAGGAATTCCCCGTGGAGGCAGCCTGGATGGCATCCAGACCTACGCGCTTCCGGTGGTGATGGTCTCCGAAGCCACCATGGGCGACTTCCGCCGCAACATCGTGATTCAGGGCGAGTACGTATTCGATGTGGGCCAGACGAGCTTCGCCCACTACGCATATTTCACCAACCGCGAATCGGATTCGGGCAGCCGGATCTGGTTCACGGAAGATACGATCATTGACGGTCCGACCCATACCAACAGCAACTTCAGTTTCTACCAGACGCCGTGGTTCGGTGGACGCGTTACCTCAGCAGGTTGCCAGAACAAGGCATGCACGGGCTCAAGGACGCAGGGCGCATACTTCTATGACAGTTCGAGCAAGATTACGACGCCTGTTCAGATGACCCCCAACATGAACAATCCGAAGTCAGGTAGTCATGCACCGAGGTTCACCGAGGGGGTCCAGTGGAACGGAGCAATCGTTGAACTGCCGACCAGTGCCTACAGCCAGCAGATGGTGGCTGAAGGCATCGATCGCCCGGACGATGTAGGCCTCATGTTTGACAGTTCCCTTGATCAGCTCTCACTGTGGGCGGGCGACCAGAACGGCAATCCGCTGACGCGTACCGGCGACAGCTGGCTACCGAAGGCGTCCTGGCAGTACGTGCAGGCCTCGGCTATTGAAAGTGTCGAGAGAGTCGTACAGGAAGCGAGCACCCGAGAGGACTGTCGCTTGCAGTTTAGAAATTGGCGTCTGGAGTATGTCTGCACTACCGTACACGTACCGGCTGTGATCGAACGAGTGAACACCCTGGTCTCACGTACCTGGCGCTTCAATGAGAACGGAGAGTTCCAAAGACTTGACGACAATGGTGAAATCCACACAAATGAAGACTGGCTGCCGGCGGACAACTCAGGCCGAATCTTCAACGGCGTCATCTTCGTTAATGGCGACATCGAACGCCTGCGTGGACCTGACCGCAAGGACGAGAACAACGCGGACACTGCACCGCCGGCGGTTGCCGCGTTCGCGCAGATCACGGTTGCCACGGAGGGCGATATTCGCATAACCCGGGACCTCAAGTACGAACAACCGCCCTGCATCGGCCGGCCGCAAAAAGACAGCAAGGGCAACGTGACTCCAGCCGACTGCAACAATCTGGAACACGACAATGTTCTTGGGGTCTATAGCCAGGGTGGCGACATAATGGTCGGAAACGACCATTACCAGAAGAATGGTGCCTGGGACACCGACCTGAACGCTCCGAAGAATGTCAACGTGCACGCTGTCCTGATGAGCGGCAGCGACCAGAT
>CAYMUK010000006.1:0-32948 GCA_964393655.1 uncultured bacterium
TGTTCAGGCTCCGGCGCCGGGGCGGTTCACTTCCCTTCACCGTGGTCGGCTCCCAGAACAGGAACTCACGTTCCGCTGCCGGCGCGGTGTCGACTGTGATGCTGGCCGCCTCGCGCCCGAGGAGGTTGCGGAAGTGACTCCGTGGATTGCCGATGGTGGCGCTGGTGGCAATGATCGTGGGTTCCGCCCCGTAGTGGCGGGCAACGCGAAGCAGCCTGCGGAAGATGTTGGCGGCATGCACCCCGAAGATGCCCCGGTAGCTATGCACCTCGTCCAGGACCAGATAGTCAAGTCTGGCCAGGAAGTGCGCCCACTTGCGGTGGTGAGGAAGGATTGCGTGGTGCAGCATGTCGGGGTTGGTGATGAGTCCCCCGGCCTGCTCGCGGATGCCCGGCCTGTCCGCCGGCCGTGTGTCCCCGTCGTAACTGGCGATGAGTCCCTTGGCGTCCGCCAGCGCCTGCAACGTCCTGATGCGGCCCAGTTGATCGGCCGCCAGCGCCTTGGTGGGTGCCAGGTACAGGAAGGTGCCACCCGACTCGAGCGAGTGCAGCATGGGCAGCTGGTAGCAGAGACTCTTGCCTGACGCGGTCGGCGTGCTCACGATCAGGTGCTCACCGTCCTCCAGCAGCCCGAACGCCTCCGCCTGATGCCTGAAAGGCCTGACGCCCAGGCGCCCGAGCAGGTCAGCGAACTTGCCTGCAGGCTCCGCATACTCGGGTTTCCGGGCGGGGAAGAAACTGGCCGACCTGACCTGGTCCCGGTAATCAGGGTCCGACTCCAGCCAGGAAAGGAACGATTGCCCGGCCGCGCGGGCGGTCACCGCCGCGGAGTCATGTGCAGGCAATTCTTCAGTCACGCCCGGTCAGGTTAGCAGGAACCCGGGTGAGCCCAGGTATGCGCGTTAGAATCGCGGGTGATTTAAATGACCTTTGGCCTACTGATCCTCTACCTCCTGGTCATCCCCTACATCCTCCTGATGCTGCTGGTGATAGCCGGCATGTTCCTGCCCGACAACCGTCGCCGGCAGCAGGGTGCACTGCCTTCCGTAACCGTAATCGTGCCCGCCCACAACGAACAGGAGCGCCTGCCTGCCACCCTGCGCTCCCTGAGCCGGCAGCGGTACGCCGGCGAACTCGAGTTCGTGATAGTCGATGACCGCTCGCGCGACGCCACGGCCAGCATCATCGACGCTTTCGCCAAACAGGATGCGCGCTTCCGGCGCCTGAGCGTAGTGAAGCCGTCGAAGCGGCTGTCACCGAAGGTCAACGCGGTGAACTCGGGGATCCTCGCCTCGGATGGCGAAGTGATCGTCACTACCGATGCGGACTGTGATTACCCGCCCGGGTGGGTGGCTGAGCTCGTCAGCCACTTCGCCCCTGACGTGGTGATGGTGGTGGGTTACGTGGAGACCACCCGCGCCAGGCTGGCGAAGGGCTGGCTGCAGCTGTTCGAGAGCGTCGACTGGCTTTCCCTCATGCTCACATCGCGCAGCCTGACCCGCTACGGCTGGAAGTTCGCCAGCAGCGCCAACAACCAGGCTTACCTGCGCAGCGCATTCCGGGCCGCCCGCGGCTTCGGGGCCAGCGGCAGGGCACCCAGCGGTGACGAGGACCTGCTCACCCAGAGGCTCGGCAGGCTGCCCGGTGCCCGGATAGTCTTCGCCAGCAGCAGGCAGTCGCGCGTGGTCACCAGGCCGGCCGGCTCGCTGAAGGAACTGCTCAACCAGAGGCGCCGCTGGGTCTCGCGCTACCACCACCTGATCCACTACCAGCCGGCTTTCCTGGCCAGCATCGTGATCCTGGGACTGCACTCAGTGGCGCTATCGCTCGCGGTGCTCGGACTGCCCCTTTACCCGCAGTCGGCCCCGTGGATTATGGGGCTGTGGGGCGCGAAGCTGCTGGTGGAACTCACGGGCATGCTCATCGGGACGCGGCAGCTGGACCGCAAGGACCTGTTCCCGCTGCCGGCATTTGCCTGGGCCCTGCTGCATCCTTTCTTCATCGGTACCACGGTCGTGCTGTCGCTGCTCAGACCGGGCGACTGGCGTGGCGGGACAAGCGGCTACCGCACGCGCTACTTCCGGCGCCAGTGGAGTCTGTTCCGCCGCCGGCTGCGCACGCTGCTCAGCCGTCCCTGACCGGAGTCAGGCCGACTGAACCCTGAGCCGGCCGGTGCTACACTTGGTGCCGTTGCAGCTGGCCTCCCGGGCCGGCCTGCCAGGAGGAAACTGATGAAAGTTCTGGTACTCGGTGGAGACGGCTTCTGTGGCTGGCCCACAAGTCTGCACCTGTCGAACCTGGGTCACGAGGTGGTGATCGTCGACAACCTGAGCCGGCGTGACATCGACAACGAACTGGAGACATCCAGTCTCACCCCGATCAGCCCCATGGGTGAGCGACTGGCGGCCTGGAAGGAAGTCAGCGGCAGGGACATGCGCTTCGTGCGCCTGGACGTGGCCAGGGAGTATGACCGGTTGCTGGCGCTCCTGCAGGACGAGCGGCCCGACGCCGTGATCCACTTCGCCGAACAGCGCGCGGCACCCTACTCGATGAAAAGTGCCGCCAACAAGCGCTATACCGTCGACAACAACACCAATGCGACCCACAACCTGCTTGTTGCCGTGGTGGAATCCGGCCAGGACATCCACATTCTTCACCTGGGCACGATGGGCGTATACGGCTACGGCACAGCAGGCATGAAGATCCCCGAAGGCTACCTGGATGTCGAGGTGACGACCGACGAGGGCGAGCGCGTGCGGCAGAGCATCCTCTACCCCACCAATCCCGGCTCGGTCTATCACATGACCAAGACGCTGGATCAGCTGCTGTTCGCCTATTACGCCAAGAACGACGAACTGCGCATCACGGACCTGCACCAGGGCATCGTCTGGGGCACCAACACGCCTGAGACCGCACTTGATGAGAGGCTCATCAACCGCTTCGATTACGACGGCGATTACGGTACTGTGCTCAACCGCTTCCTCGTGCAGGCCGCAGTGGGCCACCCCATCACCGTGCACGGCACGGGCGGACAGACCCGCGCCTTCATCCATATCCGCGACACCGTCCGCTGCATTGAACTAGCGCTTGGGAACCCGCCGGCCCGTGGCGACAAGGTGAAGATCCTGAACCAGATGACGCAGACCCACCGGGTGCGTGACCTGGCCCAGCTGATCAGCAGCCTGACAGGGGCGGCCGTGGCCAACGTGCCGAACCCCCGCAAGGAAGACCCGGAGAACGACCTGCACGCGCGCAATGACCTTTTCATCGACCTGGGGCTGGAGCCCACGCTCCTGAATGAAGGGCTCCTGCTGGAGGTGACTGACGTCGCCGGCCGCTACCGTGACCGCGCGGACCTGAGCAAGATTCCCGCGCGCAGCACCTGGACTGCCCGGCAACGCCCCGGGGTACCAGAAGCCGATCCGGCCGCCGGCTGAGCGCTCCGGAACAGCTGGTGCGCGTAGCCATCTTCACCGAGACCTTCCTGCCGAAGGTGGACGGTATCGTCACCCGGCTGGTAAGGACTCTGGAGCAGCTCGGGCAGGCGGGACACGAGGCTCTGGTATTCGCGCCGCACGACCCGCCTGAGCAGTACGCCGGCCACCGCGTGGTAAAGGTGCCGGCAATCTCATTCAGGCCCTGGTACCCGGAGCTCTTCCTGGGTTTGCCCCGCCCGCGGCTGGGACGCGAGCTTGACGCGTTCAAACCTGACGTCGTGCATGTGATCAACCCTGTGGTCCTGGGACTGTGGGGCAGCACGATAGCGATCCAGCGTGACCTGCCGCTGCTGGCGAGTTTCCACACCGACCTGCCGAACTACGTGAAGCACCTGAAGCTCTCGTTCCTGACGCCCGTCAGCAAGTCGATCCTGCGCGACATCCACAACCTCGCGCACGTGAACCTGTGCACCAGCAGTCAGATGAGCCGCGCCGCGGAAGCAATCGGCATCAGGCGCGTTCGCCTGTGGCCGAAGGCCATCGACACCGTGAACTATCATCCGGGCCGGCGCTCATTCGCAATGAGGAACCGCCTCTCGGCCGGCGAGGCAGACAGGCCGCTCCTGATCTACGTCGGTCGCCTGTCGCACGAGAAGCGGCTGGACCTTCTGGAACCCGTGCTCAGGCAGCTGCCCGGGGTGCGACTGGCCCTGGTCGGCTCCGGCCCGGCGGAGTCACACCTGCGCAAACTGTTCAGGGATCTGCCAGTGCATTTCACCGGTTACATGCAGGGGCCGGATCTGGCTGCCGCCTACGCAAGCGCCGACGTGTTCGTCTTTCCGTCCGACACGGAGACGCTGGGTTTCGTGGCGATGGAGGCGATGGCCTCCGGTGTGCCGGTGGTGGCAGCCAGGGCCGGCGGGATACCCGATGTCATCCGCGACGGGGATACCGGCCTGCTGTTCGAAGCCGGCAATCCCGCAGCCATGCTGGAGCGCGTGAAAGAGTTGCTGGCCAATCCGCAGACGAGATCGGAAATGGCCGGCCGGGCGCGCCTTGACATGGAGAAGTGGAGCTGGCGCGCCGCCACCGAGAAACTCGTGGATTACTACCAGCTCGCCGGAATGGTCAAGCAGCGTTTCGACACCCCGGGCGAACGACCCCGGCCGATCATTCGGCTGAAACGCCGGGGTGCAACAGGCTGAGCAGTCGCTGCAGCGACTCTACGAGCCCCGGCCCGGGCCGGCTGAGCAGGTCACCCAGTTCCGCGTCAACCTCCACCACCCTGCCGCTGAGTCCGCTGAAACCCGGGCGACTGCGGAACGCTGCCGCCGTTTCGCCGAACGGGGCGTCGAGCAGCAGCACGACGTCGGGGTCGCTGGCCAGCACGAACTCGGCCGAGAGCATGGGCCAGGGACCCAGCTCCTCAGGCACCACATTCACCCCGCCGGCAAGCTGCAGCAGGTCATCCACGTAGGAGCCCGGGCCGGCCGAGAACGGCGTGGGATCGAGTTCCACGTACACACTGGGGTGCTCAAGCGCAGCGGTCAGTTCGCTGGTAACCCGGATCGACTCCTCCTGCTGCTGCGTCAGTTCACTCGCCGCGGCTTCCCGGCCGCTCAACCTGCCGGCCACCAGGTTGAACTCGAGCACCTGACTGACTGTCTGTGGCGTGCCCGCGAATGTCACGAGCCCCAGGTCATGCAGCTGCTCGTGCAGGCCGGTGAACTGGTCGGTCAGCACCAGGTCGGGTTCCAGGGATAGGATCAGTTCGATGTTCGGCTGGAAACCATTGCCGAGCCGCGGCAGGTCCACGCCGGGTGCCAGGGTACTCGCCTCATCCACCCCCACCAGCAGCCCGCCCGCGCCCAGCGCCAGCAGCGTCTCGGTGTGGCTGGGCATCAGGCTGACAATCCGGCTGGCGGGTTGCGCCAACGTGACCTCACGGTTCAGGAAGTCAGTGACCGTGACCTGGCCAAGCGCCTGACCGGCGAGGAGAAACAGGGTGAGGGACAGGAACCTTGCAAAAAGCTGCATGAACGCCTCCTTCGGGCATTGCAGTCGATTTCAGGTGGCATTCGGGCTCACGTCACCTGCACCAAGCAGGCGTCATACCGTTGCGGGACAGCGCCGGATTCCCACCGGCTTCCCCACCTGTATCGCTTGCTGCAGCCTATCACTGCCGCAGCCCGGGACGGGTGTTAGGCTGTCCCGCGTGTCAGTAGCTTCACAGGGGGAGCTCAGCCGGTTGGCAGAAGGCATCTCCCTGGCCTCCACCCCTACGTTTGAACCTCCACCGCGCTTCCTCGAGGCGAGTTTCGCGAGTTACCGTCCCGGTCACCCGAGTCAGGAGGCCGCACTCCAGAAGCTGAAGCAACTGGTTGCCAGCCTGCAGGAGAGCCCGCCGCGCCGCACTTTCTTGCGGCTGGGCCGGCCGAGGCCGGTTCCTGGTCGCGGTCTCTACCTTGACGGTGGCTTCGGTGTGGGCAAGACTCACCTGCTCGCGGCGGCGTGGCACGCTGCCGATGTCGCTGCCAAGGCCTACCTGTCGTTCCAGGAGCTGGTTTACCGGGTGGGAGTGCGCGGTATCGTCAATACCGCCAGTGACTTCAAGGGGCTCAGGCTGCTGTGCCTGGACGAGTTCGAGCTTGATGACCCGGGCAACACCCTGATAGTCAAATCCGTTCTGCAGTCCCTGTTCGAACAGGGGACCACTGTCATCACGACATCCAACACCCCGGCAACCGCCCAGGGTGAAGGAAGGTTCAATGCAAGCGATTTCGAGCGCGAGATCCAGGGAATCGCCGCCCATTTCGAGAGCCTGCGGCTGGATGGCGCTGACTGGCGTGTACTGCACAAGGCGGACACCGGTCCGGAGCTCCGTGAGTACGCAAGTGCCGAAGGGTTGCCCGGGCCAGTAGTAACTACCGATTGGCAGGAACTCCTTACCGTGCTGCGCAAGCTGCACCCGGTGGCTTACGGCACCCTGCTGGCCCGACTGGGCGGCCTCACCGTAAACGGAGTGGCGACGCTCGCCAGCCAAAATGACGCACTGCGCTTCGTGCATTTCATCGACCGGCTCTACGACCTGCGGGTAGCCCTGCGCCTCGGCGTGACACCACCGCTGAAGGCCGACCTGCGCGAACTGTTCCACAGCAACTACCGCAGTGGCGCCTACCAGAAGAAGCATGACCGCTGCATTTCCAGGATCACGGAACTGCTGTCGGAATCGCGCCAGTTAGGCCCTGAAGGCCAGCTGTCAGTCCCGTGACAACTGAGCGTGGATATCTGCCGCAATCTGGCGCAGTCCGCCCGGCTGGCCCAGCAGCCGCGCCCCCGCCCTGCGCGCCTTCAGCCTGAGTTCACTGTCATGGAGCAGCTCCTTTAGCATCCGGGCCAGCAGCGCGCTGTCGCTGTTCGCGGCGACATGCAGGGAATCACCCAGAATGCGGCACTGATTGGCAAGGAAGCCACGCGTGTGGCGCCCGGGCAGTTCGAAGCTGAGCACAGGCAGGCCGGCCGCCGCCACCTGTTCGGCGGCAGTGCCGGCGGTTCCGACCGCGGCGCTTGCCGAACCCAGCAGGTCCAAAAAGGCATGTTCGTGAAACTCCACCGTGGCGGCAGCGCTCACGATCTTAGGGGGGCTTCCGTCCTGCAGCTCCCAGCCGGGCGGGAGTCCCGCGGGCCTCTCTGGGCGGGACCACGCTACCTGGAACCGCACGTCCTTAAGCAGCGCGGCAAGGGGCAAGAGCAGCGCCAGTGATTCATGCGCCCAGGCTCGCGAGCCCGGCAGCAGCAGTACCCGTGCCGGACCGGGGGGCCCGGCGGTGGCCGGTTCGCTCTCGTGCAGGAGGCTGCCTGCGTAGCTGGCCTGGGGAACTGCGCGTTCACGCAGCCAGGCTGCCGTCTCTTCGTCGCGCAACCACACGCGGCTGGCGTAGCGGCGCTGCAACAACCTCTCCGGAGCGGTGATCCGTTCCATGAACAGTCGCTGCGGTGAGGGCAATCCCGGCTGTTGCCTGGTTGACACCAGGGTCTGGACCACGAAACGGCGCCCAGCCGGCACCTTCGGGAGCAGGCTCAACGTGAGCGCCCAGATGTCACCCGTGACAACCACGGCGTCCGTCCTGACCCGCCTGAGATCGGCCAGCTGCCGCCAGGTGACCGGAAGCAGGCCTGCCGCAAGATCGCGGGCGAAATTGCCGAGAGAGTGAAAGGTAAGGCCACCCGATGGCAGTTCCCGCGCCTCACCGAGCACGGGGACGCCGGCTGCCCGCCAGGCCGCACCACCGCCGACCAGCGGGAACGCGCGGATCTCCGCCTCCGGCCACAGGGCCGCCAGGTGCAAGGCCAGACGGCTGCCGATCACATCCTCGCCGTGGCCGTTGGACACGAACAACAGGCGCAAAGGCTCAGCCGCCCGGGTCGCTGAGCGAGGGAGTCGCCCCCCAACCGAGCTTCTGACGCAGTACGTCGAAACTGGTGCGCGTGCCGGAGGTGACAAGCTGCAGGTCTGTCGGCGCGGGAGCCACGCGGAAGCGGTCGCCCTGGCTGATGTCGATGCGCAGCTGGCCGTCGACGATTAGCGCCAGCTCATCGGAACCACTGGACACTTCGAATTGCAGCTCCCCGAAACCGTCCAGCACTATCGGCCTGTTGGTAAGCGAGTGCGGGGCGATCGGGGTGATGAGCAAAGCACGGAGGCCCTGACTCAGGATGGGGCCGCCGAGGGACAGTGAGTAGGCTGTCGAGCCGGTCGGGGTGCTGATCACGACGCCATCGGCGCGGTACTGGGTGGCATGCCGGCCATCCACGTACATGTCCAGGTTTATGAGCCGCGTCATCACTCCCTGGGAGACGATCACGTCATTCAGCCCGTACTGGACGCGGCCGTCACCCGCGTCCACGGTGAGCTGAAGCATCATGCGCGGCAGAACCTGCCAGCTGAGCGTGGCGGCCCCATCGAGCCACGCGCGGATGTCATCCGCGCCGTGATCCGCCAGGAAGCCCAGTTTTCCGAGGTTCACGCCCAACACCGGACAGCTGAGGCCGACCAGCCGCCGGGCCGTATTCAGGATTGTCCCATCACCGCCCACCGCGATGACGAGGCCCAGGTCGCTAGAGATGTCGTCAAGCGGCCTGGTGCCCTGCACGTCAAGGGTCACCGGTACCCCCATCGCCTCGAGCCGCCCGGCTATCTCGGCGGATAGCGGATGGGCAGCCGGCTTGTAGCTGGTACTGGTGACCAAGACATGACCCTTCGCCACGGCTGCTACGGACAGGTCGAGGGCCGGCTGAACCATCAGGCTTGCCCCTGAATCCTGCCGATGATCACGTCGGCGACTCCGCCCACGTCCAGCAGCTCGGTGTCTATGCGCACGGCGTCCGGAGCGGGTTGCAGCTGCCGGGCATCCAGCTGGTCCCGGCGCGCCAGGAGCTCGGTGAGTGCCGCCAGACTGGCCTCCCGTTCGCCCTGACGCCTCGCCGCGCGTAACTCCACCGGCGCGTCCAGGTAGAACTTGTGCCGCGCGTCGGGAAACACCTGGGTGCCCATGTCGCGGCCCTCGACCACGAAGCTGCCGGGCAACTGCCTGATCTGCCTGTTCGCCCATTCGCGCACCCCCTCATAACCGGCGATGCGGGACACACTGCGGTCGATCTCATCGGTGTGCAGTTCGGCGTAGCGGGCCTCGTCGTCAATCATCAGCAGGTTGCCCTGGGTGCCCGGCAGCAGTCCCACCTCGTGCCTGTCGAGTTCCGCAAGCACCTCGTCTTCGCTCAGCAACGGAGTGTCCGCCTGCAGGACGATCCAGGTGGCGCCCCGGTAGAGCAGGCCGCTGGACACGAAAGCCAGGCCAAGGCGCCGGGCGACCTCGCGGGCCACACTGGACTTGCCCGAGGCGGCCGGACCGTCGATCGTTATGACACCGGGGCCGGTCACGCGGCCACCCCGCTGCCAGCCTGAAGCAGGGCGAAGTCGCGCCAGTAATCCGGGTACGTCTTGTCCACGCAGGCTGGGTCCAGGATCGTGATCCCCGGAAGCACCAGTCCCGCGACGGCAAACGCCATGGCCATCCGGTGATCCGAATAGGTCTCAATCCTGGCGGACCTGTAAGCGGTCTGCGGGCTGACGCGGATCCAGTCGGGACCCTCCTCGACACCTGCCCCCAGGCGCCGCAATTCGGTGGCCAGGGCCTCAAGACGGTCGGTTTCCTTGATGCGCATGTTGGACACGTTGCGGATGGTCAGAGGGCTGTCCGTGAACAGGCCGGCCACGGCCAGGGCGAGCGCCTGGTCCGGAAAGTCATTCAGGTCGAAGTCCCCGCCCTTGAGCTGGCCGGCAGGCGGACCTGTCACCACGCTGCCGGATCCGGACAGGACCACGCGGCAGCCCATCTGCTCAAGCACAGTGAGCAGCGCCGTGTCGCCCTGCATGGAATCGCTGCCGACGTTGGCCACCTCGACTTCCGTGCCGGTGACGGCTGCTGCTACCCAGAAGTTGCCCGCCGCAGTCGCGTCCCCCTCCACCAGGTACTCCCGGCCCAGATACGAAGACGGCTGCACCGTGAACCGGCTGTAACCGTCGCGCTCCACAGTCACGCCGAACTCCTTCATCACCCGAAGGGTCACATCGACAAACGGCTTCGACTGCAGCTCCCCGGTCACGGTCAGCTCTGTCGGGCCGGCGGCCAGGGGTGCGGCAAGCAGCAGACCGGACAGGTACTGCGAAGACCGGTCGCCTGCCACTGTCGTCCGTCCCCCAGGCAGTCCGGCAGCCTGCAGGCTGACAGGTGGGCAACCGTTGCCTGAAATGCTGCTGGCAGCCACTCCAAGCTCAGCAAGAGCGTCAAGCTGGTCCTGGATAGGCCGCTGCAGCATGCGGCCCTGGCCGGTAAGCACGAACTCGCCGCGCCCGGCAGCGAGCAGAGGCAGCAGGAAACGGAGCGTCGTGCCCGAGTAATGCACGTCCACACTGGCATTGCCGGCAGGCAGGGGACCGGCAACACCCCGGACCAGCACGTCGCTGCCGCTGGTGTCGACAGCCACGCCAAGCTGTCTGAGTGCCCTGACCATCACGTCGGTATCGTCAGCCTTGAGCAGCCCACGCAAACGGGATTCACCGTCGGCAACCGCTGCAGCGACCAGTGCCCGGTTGCTGATGCTCTTCGAACCCGGCACTGTGACGGTGGTGCTGCGGGCTGCGTAAGGTCTGATTTCCAGGCTGTTCTGAGGCGTTGGCATTGCCGCTCAGGATAACACCGGGGCCACTTGCGCCGGTTTATCATGCGCGTCATGGACGTACCCAGCAGCCTCCGGGAGATAATCGGCACTTTTTCGTCCGCTCCAAACCAGTTGCGGCTGCCGCTGCTGCTTGAGTTCGCGAACAAGGTTCCCGAGCTGCCGGAGCGGTTCGACCCTGAATCCATGGAACGGGTTCATGAGTGCCAGACCCCGTTCTTCCTGGCAAGTGAGCTGCAGGCTGATGGCACGGTCCGGTTCCACTTCAGCGCACCCGAAGAGGCACCCACCACCCGCGGCTTTGCCGGAATCCTGCACGAAGGCCTGGCCGGGCTCACACCGGAAGAGATCCAGGCTGTGCCGAACGATTTCTACCTGCAGCTGGGACTGTCGGAGCTGATTTCGCCCCTGCGGCTTCGCGGAATCGCCGCTATCCTGGCCCGCGCCAAGCGTCAGGTCTCGGAACTGCCGGCCTCCTGACTGGCCGCTACCTTGCCTGCCACGCTTAAGAAGCGTTGCACCAGGCCAGAAAATGAGCATGCAAAAGGATGGCCGGAACCTGGTTCCGGCCATCTCATGCACGACTGACTGCTTCCGCTGCCCTGTGGCAGGCGGCGTCCGCGTTCAGCGCTTGTTGCGGCGGTAGTTGTCTCCGAAGCGCTTCTGGAACTTCTCGACACGGCCTTCAGTATCGATGAAGCGCTGCTGACCCGTGTAGAACGGGTGATTGCCGGACCACACGTCAACGGTGATCTCGGGCTTGGTGCTGTAGGTTTCCAGTACGACCTCGCCCTCGCAAATAATCTTGCAGGGCACCATTTTCGGGTGAATGTCCTTCTTCATCTCACGCTCCTGGGTAAGCCCTGCCTGGCCGGCGGGCGTTACAAACCTTTTAATCCTAGCACTTACCGGGGCCTCAGGCAACATCCCGGCTGACCTCGGGGCGATTCAACTGGGCAGTTCTGCCCTGACCTGCGTGCCCTCCCCCACCCCTGTGGTCACCTGCAGCGTGCCCCCCTGGGCGAGCACGCGCTCCCGCATCTGCCTGAGTCCCAGTCCGCCCATGCTGCTGACGCGGTCGCCGACGCTGGCCTCGTCGAAGCCAACTCCGTTGTCCTGCACTGCCACGAAGGCCCAGCCGCGCTCCGTGGTTCCCACTTCCACGCTGACCCTGCTGGCACGCGCGTGCTTGGCGACGTTGTTCATGGCCTCCTGGAAGATCCGGAAGAGGATGGTTTCGGACTTCAGGGTCAGTTGCTCGGTGGGGTTGATGTCCAGTTCCACGCGGACATCGTTCTGTTGGCCGAAGTCAAGGGTGTAGCGCCTGATGGTTTCGGCGAAGCCATGCCGTTCGAGGTCCACGGGTCTTAAAGCAAAGATGCTGCGCCTGACCTCCTTGATCAGTTCACGGATGGTTGCGCGGGACACCGCGAGTTCCGCAGCTGCCTTCTCCGGCTCCCTGAGCCTGAGTCGCTCCACAAGGTCCAGTTTGAGCGCGGTGAAGGCGAGTGACTGGGCAACGCCATCGTGGATCTCGCGGGCAATCCTCGCCCGTTCCTCGGCAATGGCCAGTTCCTCCGAGTGCAGGTAGGCGCGGGCGTTCCTGACACCCCAGCTGACCTGACCGGCCATCAGCTCCAGCAGCGGAATGCCTGAAGCGGCGAAATGGTCGACCGCCGGGTGGGTCAGCAGGATCAGGCCCAGGAGCATGCCGTCTGACTGGAGTGGCAGCACCACGACGCTGCGCGCCTCCATGAGTAGGACCGATTCGCTCTCGGCGCCCGGCCTGGCGCCCAGGTCTGGTACCAGCAGCGGCTCCAGGTCCTGGGCGACAGCACCTATGAGGCCTGAGCCCGGCTTGATCGGCAAGGGTTTGGCTGGCCAGTCGATTCCGGCCAGTGCCGCAAGGTGCAGCAGGCCACCTTCCTCAGCCAGGTAGATGCCGCCGGAGGGTGCCTTGGTGCGTTCCATCATGCTGGCCAACAGCATGTCCAGCAGGCGACCCAGGTTGCCTTCGGCGCGCATGCTCCTGTCGACTGCCACCAGGGTGGACAGGTCGCGCATGCGCGCTCCTGCCGCCTCCGCAGCGGCAGAAAATTCGGCGGCGATGATGCTGAACGCCTCCTGCTGCCGGGAATCAGCAGGCTCAAGGAACCAGGCCTGCAGCGTGCCGTTCTGCCGGCCGGCCCAGCCGACGCGCTCGCTGAGCACCCACCAGGTCCGGCCCGCCGCCTCCACAGCCTGCTGACTGGTCTCGGGTCCGGTCTCGTGCGCCGCGGCAACGGCCTGCAGCTCCGGGGGCAACTGGTAGGCATCGCTCACCCGGACTCCCGAGAGGTCAAGGGTGACGAACGCCCCCTCGGCACGGGCGACTTCCGTGACACCCTTGCCGGCCGCCGCGAGCGTGGATTCCAGGTCACTGGAGCTGGCGAAGCTCTCCGTCACCCGCTGGATTCCGGACAGGAGTTCGTGACTGTCGCGCAGTTCGGTGTAGAGCGAGCCCAACCTCGCCTGGGCTTCCTCGCGCAGGCGCACCTCGGTGGCGATCCAGTCCAGCACCACGTAAGTAACCGCCGGTCCCAGGATGCTGTAGAACAGGAGTGTCGCCCAGAACTCCCAGGCGTCGCCGCCCTGCGGCACCACCACCAGCTGCCACAGCAGCACGACGCCGACAATCGTGGCCGGCAGCCACAGCCGAGCAAGCCTGAGCTGCGGATAGAAACTGCCCTGTTCACGGCTGGCATGGCGAAGGCGCCTCATCATGTGCCCAAGTGTACCCGCGTCCCGGTGGGCGCCGCCGCTGCTGTTACACTTCTCAGCATGTCCGATGACGAATCCGCTGTCGCCTCCCTGAAGCCGGTTGAACCTGGTCCCACCGCAGACTTCCCTGCCGCTGAAGGTGGGGAGCCCTTGCTGTCAGTCAGCGCCGGCGGCGTCAATTACACCCTGCTCGGTACCGCCCACGTCTCACGCGAGAGCGCCGACGAAGTCGAACGGCTGCTCAAGGGCGGTGGGTTCGACGCCGTCGCCATCGAACTCGATGCAGGCCGGCACGCTGCCATCACCAGGCCCGACAGCTGGGCGCAGCTGGACCTGTTCAAGGTCATACGCGAAGGCAAGGCCGGCATGCTCATGGCCAACCTCGCGCTCGGGGCTTTCCAGCAGCGCATGGCGGACCAGGTGGGAATCGAGCCGGGCGAGGAGATGCGGGTCGCCATCAGGGCGGCAGCGGAAGCCTCGCTGCCGCTGTTGCTGATCGACCGGGAGATCGGCCTGACCCTGCGCCGGGTCAACGCGGCAATACCCTGGTACAAGCGGATGATGCTGATGTCCGGCCTGCTCACGAGTGTGGTTTCCAGCGAGAAAATAGATCCTGCAGAGATCGAGAAGCTCAAGCAGGGCGACATCCTGGACGCCACCTTCAACGAGTTCGCCCAGAGCAGCAAGGAAATGTACGTTCCGCTGATCAGCGAACGGGACGAGTACATGGCCCTCAAGCTGCAGGAACAGACACGAAAAGGTGGCAAGCCCGGTTTCGCCAATGTGCTTGTGGTCGTGGGCGCCGGACACCTGCGGGGACTGGCCGAGCACCTCAGGAAACCTGACGCCGAGCCTGCAACCAGGCGGGCGCAACTGGAAAGCGTGCCCAAGCCTGGTGTCCTCCCCAAGCTGCTCCCCTGGCTGATTGTAATTGCCATCCTGGCTGGCTTCGCTGTCGGTTTCATGCGGGGACCCGAACTCGGTTGGCAGGTGGTCGGCGACTGGTTCCTCTACAACGGTGTGTTGGCCGGCATTGGTGGGCTACTTGCGCTTGGACACCCACTCACGGTGCTGGCAGCCGCCGTTGGGGCGCCATTCACGTCACTCAACCCCCTGCTGGGCGTCGGCTTCGTGGCGGCTGCGGTCCAGATATGGCTCCGCAAACCTCTTGTTGGTGACTTCAGCAGCCTGCGGCGTGACGTCGGCAGCCTGAAAGGCTGGTACAGCAACCGGGTGGGACGCGTCCTGCTGGTGTTCGTGCTCACCACACTGGGATCCGCGGCTGGCACCTGGGTCGCCGGTGCCCGCATAGTGGTCAGGTTGACAGGCGCAGAAGGCTGACAGCCGAATTCAGTCCGTGGGAGTCCCGTCCAGGATCCACTGGGCGTATGTGTCCACGAACACGAAGGCGGAGCCCGCCAGTTCCGGGTGTGCGAACCACGAGAGGAAGTCCCGCAGGTCGTCCTCGCTGGTGGCAGCGAAGGCCTCGCCGCCCGACATACCCTGGAAGCGGCCCTGTTCGATGACCGGCAGGACCTCCTCGGCAGCGGGTGCTGCCGCCGCGAGCTCCCGCTGCAGCACGGCAAGCGCCTGCGGCCAGTCACCCAGGTCGTTCCGGTCGAAGAGCGGCGCACCCGATTCAATCGACTGCAGCACGATGCCGAAGCCGAGGAGCGCCCGCAGCGGATCGGCCTGTTCGACGACCTGCAGGGTGACTTCGCTGCTGACCTGTCTGTCCTCGCTCGCGCTGACGGTAACGAGCAGCCGGTAGTTGCCGGGCGCCATGTCTGCCGGCAGCGTGAGAGTGAAACCGTCCACCATGAAGCCGACCGTGTCTGTCGGCAGGGTGAGCTGATGCGACTCGGCGAACACCGGGCTTCCGTGATGGTCCAGCAGGCTGAACTCCAGCTGCATCACGGTAGGCAGCACCTCGCCCGGTGTGTACACCTCGAATGAAGGCCGCAGCGGATCGCCGGCCTGGACCTGCTGGTCGGTCAAGGGCTGACCACCCAGGAACAGCCTGATGCCACCCGGCAGCTGCAGTTCCGGTGCGGGTGCCTCAAGCATCAGCACACGTGCCCGGGCGCGGTCCGCGAAGCCGCCATCCTGCACCCGGCGCAGATAGGAACCATAATGCCGGGCCGCGAGTGAACGGCGGCCGGCGGCCTCCAGCAGGTAGGCCAGGGAATAATGCACGGCAGGTTCCTTCGGGTAAAGCTCCAGTGCCGCCTGGAGGTCCTCTATCGCGTCCTCGTTCACCACCGGGTCGAAGCGGAGCGCGGTGTCGTAAGAACCGATCGCCTCCTGCTGCCGGCCGGTCACCGTGCGGACAAGTCCCAGGTTGTAATGCGCCACCAGCTGCTGCGGCGCAAGCAGTGTCGCCCGTATCGAGGAGTCCTCACTCTGCTCCAGCAGGCCCAGTAGGTACTGCGCCCAGCCCAGGTTGGTCCAGTACAGGTCACTGCCGGGTTCCAGCGTGACGGCTACGGCCAGCGCCTGCCCGGCGGCCAGGGGCTCTTCTTCCTCGAAACCAATGAATGAGAGTCGTTCGAATGCGAACACCTGCCACGGATCCAGGCGGGTCAGCCGGTGCAACGCACGCTTCTCCAGCTCGAGGTTTCCGCGTGAGCGGGCGAGCAGCGAGTAGGTCAGGAGTGCAGGCGAGTCAGCAGCAGGGAGTGCTTCCGCAACAACCGCGTCGGGCGCGTCCTGCCAGGCGTGCAGGTTGGCCAGACCGTAGGGGTAGCTGGCGGCGTCGCGGAAGGCCTCTCCGGCGGCTGCTTCGGTGCCGCTGCTGGCCAGCAGCACCGCTTCCCACAGTTTCACCGCCGGCAGGTCGGTCTGTTCGTCGAGCAGTTCGAAGTAGCGGGCGCTGCGCAGTTCATCGAGGCCTGCAGTGTTCAGTGACAGGGCCGCCAACAGGGCGGGATCGCCCTCGTCGCTATCCGTCAGGACCGAATGAATAGCCTGGCGGAGCTGACCGGCGAATTCGTCATCCTGCAATATCGGCTGCTGCAGCTCCTGCAGCGCAGCTTCCAGGCCGCCGGCAAGACCGGCATGATGGACAGCCATGGCCCGGCTGCCGTCCACGCCACCCAGGTCGATAGCAGCAACCTCCGGGATGCGATCCATGCCCAGCAGCCTGGCGGTGATGCCGACAGTCCGGCGGACCAGGGTGGTGGCGTCGCCAGCCTCCGCCTGAACGGTCAGGGTCGACATTCCTTCCGGATGGGCCAGCTGCAGTTCCAGCACCAGGTGGCCGTCCACGAGCTCCATGTGACCGTTCACCACGACATCGGCGCCACTGGCGCCACGCAGCATGGCAGTCACGCCCAGGCTGTCAGTGTCTTCATGGAATGCTGTCGGATTGTAGAAACCGCCGTCCACATGAAACGGAGGCACAAGCGTGGGTGCAACCACCGGTCCGAACACCTCGTGCTCGCCCTCGAACGCGTGGGCCACAGCCCAGGAAACGGCGGTGCCCACGCGCGGATCATCACTTGTGAAGGGGTATACGACCAGCGATGCAGCCTGCGCTCCGGCCAGCAGCAGCAGTGCGAACAATGACTGGCAAAGTTTTACCTTGAACATGCCGGAATGTACCACGCGACCTGTTCAGTCAATGGGTTCAGCCGAGCAATTCCTCGAACTCCACCAGGAGTTCCCTGGCCGATTCCTCGGAGCGGGCCACCACCAGAATGGTGTCCTGGCCTGCCAGGGACCCTACGATCTCTTCGCGTTCCAGCTTGTCCAGCACGAAAGCCACACCGCTGGCGTGGCCTTCGTCGGTCCTGATCACCAGGATGTTCTCCCCGCGGTCCACGGAGCGGGCGAACATGCGGAACCGCTGCTGCAGTTCGCCCATGACATCTTCCTGGGCCGCGAGTGGGGTGGCGCGGTAATGATGCAGTCCGTTGCCTGCCGGCAGGCGTACGAGCCTGAGCTCGTTGACGTCCCGGCTGACCGTGGCCTGCGTAACCTCGATGCCCTCTTCGCGAGCCAGATACTCAGCGATCTCCGCCTGGGTGGAAATGAAGCGCTTCTCGACAAGTTCGACGATCTTGCGCTGGCGATACTCCTTGCTCGGCATAATTATTCAATCATACCGCAGGAATTGCAGTGCCGCTCGCGCTCAGTCAGCCGCCGGCGAGGCCAGCGGGTTTTCGGGGAGCGGCTCCGGCCTGGGTGCCGGGGCGACGGTGCGCCTCAGCTCTTCCACGCTTGGCAGATCATTGCCCCAGCGCAGGGGCTTGCCCAGTTCCAGTTCCTTCATCGCCACCGTCACCGTGTTCTGTGTCGGCGCGAGTTCGTCTTCCTCAAGCAGGGACGGCACGCCGAGCTTCAGCTGGGCCGCGCGCCGCGCGACAATCATCGACAGCCTGTAGCGCGAGTCCGTCAGTCCCATCAGTGCGTCGTAACCTTCCTGTGCCACGTGTTCTGCCTCCAAAAAGTCCGGTGTGAAGCCACACCTGACCAGCAATCATACACCTTGAGGCTCCCAGGCAACTGTTCCGGACCTAAGCGGTCTGCTCCTCGCTCAGGAAGGCCTGGACGTCATCATCTGTGATCCTGTGCGCCCGCGCACGCTCCGCACGCAATATTCCCTGGAAATCCGCCACGGCAGACGGCAGGTGGTCGTTGACGACCACGTAGTCAAACTCCCGCACGGCCAGGATTTCCTCACGCGCCCGCTCGAGACGACGCTGGATCTTCTCCTCGCTGTCCGTGCCCCGGCCACGCAGGCGCCGCTCCAGTTCGGCGAGCGATGGCGGTGCTATGAAGAGCATGACCGCTTCCTGCAACCGCGCCTTCACCTGCCTGGCCCCAACGAGCTCGAGTTCGATGAGCACGTCCCTGCCGTGCTCAAGCGCGTCCAGCACCGGAGCGACCGGCGTGCCGTAGTAGTCTCCGACGTATTCGGCGTACTCGAGCAGTTCGCCGGCGTGGATCATCTCCTTAAAACGTTCCGGGCGCACGAAGTGGTAGTTCTGGCCGTCCACCTCGCCTGGCCTCTGTTTCCGCGTGGTGGCGGAAATGGAGTAATAGAGTTCCCGGAAGGCAGGCAGGGCCTCCTGGCGGATGGTGTCCTTGCCGACGCCCGAAGCGCCGGTCATGACAAAAAGAAGGCCGCGGTCAGTCGCCACGGCAGGAGCCCGGATTCTCGGTAGGCAGGCGCTTGGAAACAGCAATCATCTTGCAGGAAATGTAACACGGCTGACAGGCTGGACCGGACCCCAATGGTGCTACGATTGAGCCCCGGAGTGGGTGAACAAGTGGAAACCAAGTACATCTTCATCACGGGCGGCGTAGTGTCCTCGCTGGGCAAGGGAATAGCCACCTCCAGCATGGGAGCCCTGCTTCGCGCACGGGGTTTCAAGGTCACGGCCGTGAAGATCGATCCCTACATCAATGTGGATGCCGGCACCATGAAGCCGTTCGAGCACGGCGAAGTGTTCGTGACCGACGACGGCGCGGAAACCGACCTGGACTTGGGCACCTACGAGCGGTTCCTGGATATCGACCTTTCGCGCAACAATTCGATCACCACCGGTCAGGTGTACCTGAAGGTGATCGAGCGTGAACGCGCGGGCGACTACCTGTCGCAGACCGTTCAGGTGATTCCTCATGTGACCGACGAGATCAAGGAGCGGATCCGGGCGGCAGGCCGCGAGGCCGGCGCGCAGATCGTGCTTGTCGAGGTGGGCGGCACCGTAGGCGACATCGAGTCCCTGCCTTTCCTGGAGGCGATCCGTCAGATGCGCTTCGAGGAAGGACGGAGCAACACGCTCTACCTGCACGTGACCCTGCTCCCCTACCTGGGCAGCAGTGAGGAATTCAAGACCAAGCCCACGCAGCATTCCGTGGCAGCCCTGCGCGGCTACGGCATTCAGCCGGACGGTCTGATACTGCGTTCCAGCAGCCCGCTGCCGGCGGATGCAAGGCGAAAGATCGCACTGTTCACGAATGTCGAGGCGCGGGATGTTTTCAATTCGGCTGATGCCGACTTCGTCTACGCCGTACCCGGCATGCTGGAGCAGCAGGGCATGGGGCGTTTCGTGGAGCGCCAGCTGGAACTGAAGAAGACGGTTCCCGACCTGAGCGCCTGGCACGAGGCGGTCGCCGTGCTGCGTGAACCGGATGCCACCGTGCGCATCGGCGTGGTCGGCAAGTACACGGCGATGCCGGACGCCTACCTGAGTCTTGTCGAAGCGCTCCGCCACGCCGGCATCAGTCACCGGGCGGGCGTGGAACTGCAGTGGATAAGTGCGGAAGCCCTGGAGGATGCTGCCGACCCGGGTGAGGTCCTGGGAAACCTGGACGGCATCCTGGTTCCCGGCGGTTTCGGCTCGCGCGGCGTGGCCGGCAAGGTTGCCGCGGCGGGCTACGCACGGAAGAACGGTGTCCCCTATCTGGGCATCTGCCTGGGCATGCAGGTGGCGGTGATCGAGTTCGCGCGTGAAGTGGCGGGCCTGAACGCTGCGGACTCCAGCGAGTTCGATCCGGATACGACCCAGCCGGTCATCGATCTGATGCCGGAGCAGAAGGACCTGGAGGGCACCGGCGGGACCATGCGTCTGGGCGCCTGGCCCATGCGCATAAGCGACGGCACCCTGCTGGCGTCCATCTACGGCACCACGGGCGACGCCCTGGTTTTCGAACGTCATCGCCACCGGTTCGAGGTGAATCCTGCCTTCGTGGACAGGCTGCGGGAGGCCGGCCTGCTGGTCTCCGGCGTGACACCAGGCGTGAACGGCCGGGGTGAGGGTCTGGTGGAAGCCATCGAACTGCCGGGCCACCCCTTCTTCCTGGGCCTGCAGTCGCATCCTGAACTGCGCTCCAGGCTGCTCCGCCCCAGCCCGCCATTCGCCGGCCTTGTGCAGGCGGCACTGCGGCGGTCCGAGGAGCGTGGATCTTGACGGCACGCGAGCCACTGGTTATCGGCCTTGCAGGCGGCACCGGCTCCGGCAAGACCACCATCGCCGACGCCCTGGTTCGCGCAGCGACGCCCGAGCTCGCCGTGCTCGTTCCGCAGGACGCCTACTACCGGTCGCACCCGTCACTCCCGTTCGAGCAACGGGCACTCATCAACTACGACGAACCTCAGGCGTTCGACACACCGCTCCTGCGCGACCAGCTGCTGGAACTCAAGGCGGGCCGGGCTGTTGACCGCCCGGTGTATGACTTCGGGAATCACCTGCGCGGGGCGGAGACAGTCCGGGTGCAGAGTCGCGCCATAATCGTGCTGGAAGGTATTCTCACGCTGTTCGAACCCGACCTGCGGGAGCTCCTGGACGTGAAGGTGTTTGTCGACGCCCCGGCCGATGAACGCTTCATCCGCCGCCTGGAGCGCGATGTGCGCGAACGTCAGCGCACCGCTGAAAGCGTCATCAACCAGTACCGGAGTACTGTGAAGCCGATGCATGACCTCCATGTCCAGCCCAGCAAGCAGCACGCCGACCTGATTATTCCCGAAGGCGGCAACAACACGGTCGCCCTGGCAGTACTTGTCGCCTTCGTCCGCGACTACCTGCTGAACGGACCGCAATGAACGGGCTGTCCAGCCTGAGGGCACTCCTGTGGTTCCTGGTGGTCCTGAGCCTCATACCGGCCGGAGTGCTGGTCGCCCGCCGCATCCAGGCCGAGGGTTCAGAGCGGACCGTGACCATGCTGATGGACGCCGATGCACTCGCCGAACAGGCGGCCCTGCTGGGACGCGATCCGTTCGAGCTGGCACTGGAGTATCAGGAGCTGGGACTGAACGGGATCATCCTCTACGAGGAGACGCCAGAGACACTGGCCGCGAAGGGCCGCATAGTCGCCCTCCTTGGCCACGAATTCACCGCCCTGGTTGCCGTGACCGGCCTGGAGGACGCTCCTGTGCTGCCGCGTCAGGCCACGGTACTGAGCGAGGTGGAGCCTGGCGCGCTCGACTACCTGCTCGCCAAGGCAGCACCGGGGCCCGAGACGTTCGAACTCGGTGGACGCACCTGGTACTGGTTCCCGGGTGACAGCTTCGAAACCCGGCCGGCCGGCCCGGACCGTGCGGAGGTGGAGCGCTATGCCGCGGCCGGTTTCGACATCGCCTGGCGGCCCAGGAACTTCCCGAACCTGCAGGGGGTCGGCAGCGACTTCCCTCCCGAGGCCAACTACCTGATCCACTACGGCCTCGAGCTCGCGGGTAACCCGGGCAGTCTGGACGAACTGGTGCGGGTCTCCCAGGATTACGTGACCGGAATCATCGAGGGCACGGAACAGGCCGGCATGGAGGATGTCGTGGACATGATCCCCACGACCCGCCTGCTCAGCTTCAGCCAGGAATACGTGAACCGCGGCCTCAAGGTCGAGGACATAATTCCCAAGTACACACTCGCGGCCAACGAACGCGGCATCCGCATCATGTACCTGCGTCCCTGGACTGAGGAACACCTGGGGAACATGCTGGAGAACACGCGGCAACTGGTCGCGGGCGTCCGCGGGCAGCTGGAGGCCGAGGGATTCACGGTTGCGCCGCTTGAGTTCCGTCCTACCGATTACCGGACGAACGGCTTCCTGCGCGGCACAGCCGCTGTCGGTATCGTGGCCGGCCTTCTGCTTCTTGGGCTCGCCTTCCCTGGTGTCTGGGGGGCACTTGTCGTTCTCGGCATGGCGCTCCTCTGCCTGGTCGCCGCCGGCCCCGGTTGGGCAGCCCTGGCCCTGGCGGCCGCGCTCGTGTTTCCTGTGCTCGGTTTCACGCATCTGCGCGAAACCATTCCCAGCCTGTTCGTCGCCACCCTGATCTCGCTGGTCGGGGCCGCCCTGCTGGCTGCCGTGGGCAGCGACTTCGACACGATGATGGCCATCACCCCGTTCCGCGGAGTTGCGGCCACCCTGGTTATTCCGCCGGCCCTGTTCCTGTTCCAGTACGCGCTGCGGTACAGGCGCCCGGCTGCCTGGGTCCGTGATTTCGCGGCAAAGCCGCTGACCGTTGGCCTGGTCGCCCTGTTGCTGGTGGTGGCCGGTGCCGCGGGACTCATCCTGCTGCGGCGCGGCAACCTGCCGCTGATCGGCGTGAGTGAGGTCGAACTGACACTGCGCAGCTGGCTTAACGAGCTGTTCGTCAGACCGCGCTTCAAGGAACTCATCGGTCACAGCCTTGCTGTCGTTGCGCTCATGGTGCCCAGGCTGCCAGTCTGGCTGCGCGCCGGCTTGCTCACGGCCGGGGTCGTGGCGCAGGCGACGATCCTCAACTCGTTCAGCCACTACCACACACCACTCGTCATCTCGCTGCAGCGGACCGTGATCGCCCTGGTGCTGGGCTTCCTGGCCGGTCTGCTGCTCAGCCTGGTGGCACGTTGGGCGACTGGCGCCTGGGACAGATGGCTGAAGTCAGCGAGCCGATTCGACCGTCCGGCCGGGCGCTGAATGCGCGTAGCTGTCTCGGGTTACTACGGCTACGGCAACCTGGGTGACGAGGCGCTGCTGGCCGGCCTGCTGGGCCAGCTGCGTCAGCTGGGAGCAGAACCGCTCGTACTGAGTGGCGATCCCGAACTCACCAGCTCCCTGCACGGGGTCGAGGCCGCCCACAGGTACCGGGGGCTGCCTGCCGCACTGCGTCGCAGCGACGCTCTTGTCTCTGGTGGCGGCGGCCTCCTGCAGGACAGCACCAGCTCCCGGAGCCTGACGTACTACCTGGGCGTGCTGCGACTGGCCCGGCTTCTCGGCCTGAAGACCATGGTCTACGGCCAGTCGATCGGCCCGCTCTCGGACCGGGGCCGCAGACGGGTGGCGCGTGTACTGAAGCGGGTCCCGCTCGCGGTACGGGACGATACAAGTATGAAGCTCCTTGACGGCTTGGGGCTTCAGGCCGAGCTGGTCGCGGATCCCGCCCTGTTGCTGAGCCCGGGAGAGGGCCCGCGGACGGACGTGCTGCTGATCCCGCGCGCTCCCTACCGGCACTTCAGCAACGCCCTGCTCGCTGCGGGTGAGGAGGCCTTGTCGCTGGGCCTCAGCGTGGGCGTCATGGCCATACACAAGGAAGAGGACGCGACCGAGACGGGCTTCCTGCTGGCAGGACTGCCGGGTGCCGTCCACCTGCCGGCTGAGCATTGGCAGGCTGCCCTGGACGCCTGTGCCGGCGCCGGCCTGGTGCTGTCGGTCAGGCTGCACGGCCTGATTTTCGCTGCCGCCGCGGGCAGGCCGCACGCCGGGCTCGTCTACGATCCCAAGGTTCAGGGCTTCCTGGCCAGGTCCGGAGGTCAGGTCTTCACCGAACCGGTGGACACCATCAGACTGCTGGCGCTGGTCCAGGAGGCGCCACCGCCTGACACGGCCCTGCTTTCAGAATTGCGGGCCAGCGCGGAGCGGGGCACCGGCTGGCTGGCCCGGCAGCTGCAGGTGGCTGCACCATGAGGCGGCTCCTGTTCATCTGCGCGGCAGCTCTCCTGCTTGCAGCCACAAGCGCCCAGGCGCAGGACGCCTACCAGCAGCTGGCCGACCTGCTGGACCGGGGTCTCTACAACACGGCGGCGCTCGTGGCGGGGCCCGCGCTGGTTGAAGCCAGCCCCGAAGACCCGCGCGCATTCGAGCTGTACGCCCGGGCACTGCTGCTGAGTGGTGACGTTACGGCAGCCCGCGACGCCTTTGACACCATGCTGCGACTCACTGCTTCCGAGCTGCCCGAATCAGCCTCCGGCCTGCACCTTGCCGGGCTGCTGCTGGCCGCAGAAGGCGAGAGCGCGCAGGCGGCGGGACTGCTTGAGCAGGCTTTCCGTCAGTCCGGTTCGTACCAGCAGGCGATGGACTGGGGCCGGATCGCGTGGCAGGCAGGCGATCCGCAGCAGGCCGAAGAGGCCTACCGGTCGGCAACGGAGACGGAACAGGGTGCGCGTGAGCCCTGGCCCTGGCTTGACCTGGGGCGACTGCTCCTGTTCCAGGACAGGCTCGATGAGGCCGAGGAATACCTTGAGCAGGCCATTGCCGTCTACGAAGCGTTCGACACCGGCGTGAACCTGCCCTCCCCGGCCTATGTGGAAGCCTTCTACCGCCTGGGCCAGCTTGCTGAGAAACGCCATGCGGCCAGTGGCGAGAACGCGCTGCTGCAGAACGCCATCAACAACTACCGGAACGCCCTGGTGGGCGATCCGAACTACGCGCCAGCCCAAACCGCACTGCAGCGGCTAACGGCCACCCAGCCCTGAAGCCGGCAGCGGCCCACCCCGCCGGAGGCCGCTGCCTGGCTCACCGCTGCCTGTGGCGACCGAATTCCTGCAGCACGAATCTCCCCACGTCGGCGGCGCTTGTCAGGTAGGCGCGGCCGCGGGTCATGGCCGTGATGTGCCTGACAAACGCCAGCAAGGCGGGATCGTGGGCAAGCATGAATGTGTTGATGGTTATGCCCTGATTGCGGCAGCCAGCCACTTCCCGCAGGGTTTCCTGCAGCACCATCGCGTCCTGACCGTACGCGTTCTTGTAGACCCGTCCGCCGGGAAGGGTGATGGCGGTGGGCTTGCCGTCCGTGATCATGATTATCTGCCTGCTGTCCGCCCGCTCCCGCTGCAGCAGGCGGCGGGCCAGTTTCAGGCCCTGTGCGGTGTTGGTGTGGTAGGGACCAACCTGGATACTGGCCAGCTGCGGCAGGGAGACCTCCTCCGCCGAGTCGTGGAACAGCACGAACCGCAGGCTGTCGCCCCGGTACTGGCTGCGGATCAGGTGTGCCAGCGCCAGCGCCACCTTCTTGCCCGGCGTGAAACGGTCCTCCCCGTAGAGGATCATGGAGTGGCTGCAGTCGAGCATCAGGACGGTGGCGGTGCTGGCAGTGAACTCGCTCTCCTGCACCTGCAGGTCCTCCGCCGCCACCTGCAGTCTGCCGCCGGTCATGCCGCGACGCGCGGCCTGCCTGAGGGTCTCGGCCGCATCCAGCCCCTGATTGTCGCCAAACTCGAACGGCCGGCTTGAGGAGGTACTTTCGACGCCCGCTCCGTACTGGTTGGTGCGGTGGGCGCCACTCACCCGCCCTGCCTGCAGGCCCATAATGTCGCGCAGTGCCCCGTGTCCCAGATGGTTGACCGCCTTGCCGGTCAACTCGAAGGTGAGTGGTTCACTGCTGCCGCCCTCGCCGGCAGCCTGGCCGAAGCGAACGAAGCCGGCCTCCTCCAGGCGCTCCGCCAGCCGCCGGGCCAGCTCTCCCAGCCTGGTCTTGAGCCAGTCCCGGGAGTCCATGGCCTCTCTGAGCAGCTCCTCGGACACCAGTTTCCCGGCAGCAAGCGCGGCTGCGATGGCGACAAGCAGGTCCTCAAGCTGCCGCCCCGCCTGCGGATCCGGATCCCAGGGGTCGTTGCTGAAGCCGGATTCCAGCAGGTGCTGGTGCAGCTCGCGCATGAGGTCCTCAAGGTCCACGTCATCCCCGGGACCCTCATACCTGCTGTAGCGGACCTGACGCATGCGCCGCCCTAGTTCCAGCCGCGGGTAGCGCGCTCTGTGGCGGATGGTTCTGCTGCGGTGAAACCATGTTCATCACTGCGCCCGATCCTGCGGCGCGCATGCAACCCTTCCAGCACGAACTCGCCGGCCACGGCGGTCAGGTCGGCGGAGTCGTCTTCGGCCAGTGCCCGCGCCGCCTTGAGCAGGCCGGGTACGGTGGCCATCTGCCCCGCCAGGTCGCAGGTGCGGACATCCGCCGGCAGGCGGAAGACGTTGTCTTTCTCGAACCAGGCGACAACCTCATCAGCCAGGCGTTCAGGCACCCGGCTCTGGAACACGCGGCCCACGGCCCGTGAGATTATCTCCCGGCCCAGTGTCTCGGCTCCCTTGACCTCGCCCTCGAAATCCAGCTCGAGCTTCCCTGTCACTGCAGGCAGGCCGGACCTGACATCGGCCACCCTGACCACCGGGCGGTCCTCACCCAGCAGCAACGCCCGCTGTTCCGCTGCCGAGACAGCAAGTTCGAGCAGGCTTATGGGCAGCCGCTGCGAGACACCGGACTGGGCGTCTATGCGGTGGTCCTCACGCGCTTCGAACGCCACGCGCTCGACGGTCTCGCGTATGAAGTCGGGAACGAAAACCGGCTGCTCACTGCGGTCCGTCCACGCTTCCTGCGCGGTGATGCCCATTCCCTGCTCCACGGTGACAGGGTAGTGGGTCCTGATCTCCGAGCCGATGCGGTCCTTCAGCGGGGTGATTATCTTGCCGCGGGCAGTGTAATCCT
Source organism: uncultured bacterium (assembly GCA_964393655.1). Taxonomy (GTDB): domain Bacteria; phylum Deinococcota; class Deinococci; order Deinococcales; family Trueperaceae; genus CALDPK01. The sequence goes on from CAYMUK010000006.1 coordinate 26,619, forward strand.
CCGGATTGGCGCTGAACACCAGCAGCAGGTCGAGCGGCAGCCGCACAGGGTAGCCCCGGATCTGTACGTCACCCTCCTGCAGGATGTTGAAGAGGGCGACCTGGACCTTGCCTGCGAGGTCCGGAAGCTCGTTCATGGCGAAGATCCCGCGGTTGGCGCGGGGCAGCAGGCCGTAGTGGATGGCCCGTTCATCGCCGAGTCTGGTGCCCAGGCTGGCGGCCCTGATGGGATCAAGGTCGCCTATCAGGTCAGCCACCGTGACGTCCGGCGTGGCCAGTTTCTCGACGTAGCGGTCCTCGCTGGACAGCCAGCTGACCGGGGCATCATCTCCATGCTCCTGCACCAGCTGGCGGCCCGCTGCACTCAGGGGGCGGAAGGGGTCGTCATTGAGTTCGCTGGCGGCAAGCACCGGGATTTCCGGGTCCAGCAGGCTGGTGAGCTGCCGCAGCAGTCGTGTCTTCGCCTGACCGCGCAGTCCCAGCAGGATGAAATCGTGACGGCTGAGCAGGGCATTCACCACCGCCGGTATCACCGAATCGTCATAGCCGCTGATGCCGGGAAAGAGTGGTTTACGGTTCTTCAGGCGGTGACGGACGTTCTGCCGCAACTCCTCGCGGACGCTGCGCCCCGCCAGCTGTTCCCAGCGGGTACCCCGCAGCTCACCCAGGGTTCCGGGCCGTTTCATCCTGCCACGCTGCTCGGTTGGTTGCTCGTTCCGTTCATTGGGCGATGCTAGCACCGGCACAACCCGCCGGCAGCCAGCGGCCCCACTATTACCGGGTCACGCAGGGACAATTGCCGCCAACCTGCCTGGCTTCGCCTGGGAGGGACAAAGCGCCCCGGGCTTGGCCGCCCGCCTCCTCTTACTGCTAGTCTCTGCGTGTGGGAAACGTCAGGAACGCCGAGATAATATCCGTGGGAACAGAACTGCTGCTCGGCGAGGTCGTCGATACCAACAGCGCGTATCTGGCGGGCGAGCTGGCCGGACTGGGCATCGACGTCTACTGGTCGCTCCGTGTGGGTGACAACGCCTCGCGTCTGGAGGCCGCCATCTCGCTGGCCCTGGAACGCAGCGACCTCCTCCTGCTCACCGGCGGGCTGGGGCCGACAGATGACGACCTGACCCGCGAGGCCATCGCCTCGGTTCTGGGCGAACAGCCCGCAGTGGACGAGGAACTGGAGGCCTGGCTGCGCGACCGTTTCGCAGGCCGCGGCAAACCGATGCCGGAGCGTAACCTCAAGCAGGCGTGGCTGATTCCCAGCGCGACGGCGCTGCCTAATCCGCGCGGGACCGCACCGGGCTGGTTCGTCCGCAAGGAACTGGACGGACAGGAGCGCCTCATCGTGGCACTGCCCGGTCCTCCCCGGGAGCTCATTCCGATGTGGCACGACGAGGTCGTGCCACGGCTCGGCGCAGGTGGTCAGGAACTGTACAGACGCACTTTCCGCACCACCGGCATCGGTGAATCGGACCTGGCCGACCTGCTGGCGGAGCTCATAGAAAGTTCCAACCCCTCGGTCGCCACGTACGCCAAACGCGATGGCGTACACGTCCGCGTGGCCGCCAAGGCCGAGAGCAAGGAGGCGGCCCGGCAGCTCGCCGAACCTGTGCTGGTGCGCGTGGGCGAGCTGTTAGGCGACGCGGTCTGGGGCTACGACGAGGACGAGCTCGCCAGCCTCATCCTGGGCCGCCTGCAGGACTCGGGCCTCAGCCTCGCCACGGCAGAAGGACCGAGTGCCGGCCTGCTCATGGAGACCCTGGCGGCGGCGCCCGCGTCAGAGTCGGCTTTTCGCGGCGGCGTGTTAGCATGGGCGGCGCAGGCGATGGGAATACTCGGTATGCCTTGGCCAGCCGATCACGGTCACCCGGGAGGGCAACTCGCCACCCGCATGGCCGATGCAGCCCGGGAGACCTTCACTGCGGATTTCGGTCTGGCCACGTACACGACCGGGCCGACTGGAGGATCTGTCGAGCTGGACAGCGTCACTGAGGTTTTCATCGCCCTGACCTCCGCTTCGGAACCGGTGCTGGGGCGCCTGAAGCTCCCTCAACTGGACGCAGCCTGGAGGCGTGAACGAATCGCGATCGCCGCCCTGCACCTCGCCTGGTCCCACCTCCGCTGAGCCACGCCTGCTGACAAAAGATACGGTTCCCTGCGGCCAACCGCCACGGGGAACGGAGGCGACCATGAGCTTGGCTGACACTGAACGCACATCGGGAGACAAACGTAGACCAGGACCTGTTGACGGGGGGCCGGCATGAGCTGGCCCTTGTGGCTTCTGCTGCTGGTGGTGGTTTCGCTTGCAGCATGGTATGTGGGCCGCCAGGCCAGCAGCCGGCGGGACAGCGAACTGCTGGAGCGCGCCGGCAAGGAAGCCGAGGCCACAATCGCCAGGGGCGAGGACGAGGCCAGACGCAACCTGGAGGCCGCAGAGAAGGAAGCCCGCCAGCTCCTGGAAAGGGAACGCACCCGCGCGGCGGAGGAGGAGCAGCGCAGCCGGCAGCAGCTGGCTGAGGAACTGCAGCGCCTGCGCGAGCAGGTCACGGCGGAGGTCGAACGTAGTCGCGAGGACATCCAGCGCGAACGGCTGGAGCTGCGTGAGGCCCGCGAAGAGCTCAGGCGCGACCGCGAGAAGCTGGAGCAGAACGAGGAACGGCTGAACCGCCGCGGTGAGCAGCAGGATGCCCGCGCGATCAGGCTGGACGAGACGGAACGCCGGCTGGATGAGGTCGCTGACCAGCTCAAAGCGCGCGAGCAGGAGCTGGAGGAAGGGCTTAACGATGTGCGCCGCGAACTCTACAGCGTCGCCCAGCTGAGCCGCGAGCAGGCCACGGAGATAATCCTGGGGCAGCTCGACAAGGAACTGGAACGCGAGAAGGCGGTGCGCATCCGCTCCAACCTGGACCGGGCCGATTCGGAGTCCAGGCGCCGCAGCTTCGACATCATCGCCCAGGCCATCCAGCGCAGCGCGTCGGAGGTGTCGGCCGCCATCTCCGTCTCGGTGGTGCCTATTCCGAGCGACAACATGAAGGGGCGCATCATCGGCCGCGAGGGTCGTAACATCCGCGCCTTCGAGAGCCTGACCGGCGTCGACCTGATAATCGACGACACCCCCGAAGCTGTCCTCCTGTCCAGCTTCAATCCGCTGCGGCGTGAGGTGGCCAAGCTGGCACTGGCGGAGCTGGTGAGTGACGGCCGGATCCACCCGGCGCGCATCGAGGAAGTGGTGTCCAAGGCGCAGCAGGACATGCAGAACTACATCCGCGACCGCGGTGACGAGGCCGCGCTCGAGGCCAATGTGGTAGGCATCAAGCCCGGCATGCTCCAGCTGCTGGGCCGCATGCACTTCCGCACGTCCTATGGACAGAACGTGCTGCGGCACAGCGTGCAGGTGGCGCACCTGTGCGGCATCATCGCCGCCGAGCTGGGCATAGACGAGGCCATGGCGCGTCGTGCAGGGCTTCTGCACGACGTGGGCAAGTCAATCGACCGGGAGATCGAGGGCACGCACACCGAGATCGGGGCGAACCTGGCGCGGCGCTTCGGCGAGCCTTCCGAGGTGGTCGACGCGATCCTGAACCACCACGACGTGGACCGGGCGGAAACCCTCTACCCCGTGCTGGTGCACGCGGCCGATGCCATCTCGGCAGCCAGGCCGGGCGCGCGCCGGGAGAGCCTGGAGAGCTACCTCAAGCGGCTCGAGGGTCTCGAGAGCATCGCCACCAGCTTCCCCGGTGTCGAGAAGAGCTACGCCATCCAGGCGGGCCGCGAGATCCGCATCATCGTGGAACCGGACAAGGTCGACGACGACTCGGCCATCCTTCTGGCACGCGACATCGCCAACAGGATCGAGCAGGACATGGAGTACCCGGGTCAGGTTCAGGTGACGGTCGTCAGGGAATCCCGGGCCGTGGAGTACGCCAGGTAAGTCGCTGCCCAACCGGCTTAAGGCGGGTGCCGTGCAGCAGTGCGGCGCCCGCCTTCTGGCTGCCCACGTGGCTGCCCGCCGGGGGTATACTTCGGCTGGCCCGGACAGCACCGGGCCTTGCGCCGAACGGTCAGTGGACCACAAGCCCCTGAAAGCTGAGAGGTACCCGATGCCAGCCCTTGAGCAGCCAATCGCCCAGCAGTCCCCCGCCCCCACAACCGGATGACCGGAGACGAGATCAAGCTGTTCAGCGGCACCGGCACGCCCAAGCTGGCGCGCTCCGTGGCCGAGAGGCTGGGACTCAACCTGACCCACGGCACTGTCTCGCAGTTCCCCGATGGCGAAACGCGCATCGCTATCGACGAGTCGGTCAGGGGTGCGGACTGCTTCATGATCCAGTCGACGTCGGCGCCCGTGAACCATAATCTGATGGAGGTTCTGGTCATGGCTGACGCCCTGCGCCGCGCCTCCGCCTGGCGCATCAATGCGGTGATTCCCTACTTCGGTTACGCACGACAGGACAAGAAAGTTCAGGCCCGGGAGCCGATCACCGCGAAGCTTGTCGCCAACCTGCTGGAAACATCCGGTGTGGACCGGGTGATAACTGTCGACCTGCACGCGGGTCAGATCCAGGGTTTCTTCGACGTGCCGGTGGACCACCTGACTGCCCTGGACATCCTGGCCGACCACCTGGCGTCCGGCGACCTGACGGACAGCGTGGTCGTCTCCCCTGACGTGGGCCGTGCCATCGAGGCCCGGCGACTGGCCAACTACCTGAACCTGCCGCTGGCCATGCTGTATAAGCGCCGCACCAGTCCGACCGAGACGGAAGTCACCCATGTCATCGGCGAGGTCGAGGGCATGCGGCCAATCTTCATAGACGACATGATCACTACAGCCGGCACCATGCGGCGCGGCATCGACAGCGTGCTCAGGCTGGGTGCCCAGGAGGACATCACCGTCGTCGCCACTCACGCCGTGTTCACGCACCCGGCACTGGAACGCCTGGCGCTTCCCGCGATCAGGAAGATGATCGTCACCGACACGGTGCCCGTCCAGGTGAACGACAGCCGGCTCGAGGTCCTGTCTGTAGCCGGGCTTTTGGCCAAGGCGATTAACAACGTGCACAACAATGAATCGGTGAGTTCACTCTTCAGCACCTGAGGCCGCATGCTGCAAAGCCGCTTGCGTCCTTGCGGGGCCAGGCGGTATGCTACTTAACTGGTGACGAACCGGGGGCCCGCTCCCGGATATCGAGTCATGAAGCAGCCCGCGACTTCCTCGGAAAGAGGGTCGACCGGCAAGCACCGGGTGCGAACACCCGCTGGAGGAAACATGAAACTGGCAGCCGAAAAACGGGACGCCGAGAAGGTCTCGGCCCTGCGCTCCGCCGGTCGCATTCCCGCCGTGGTTTACAACAAGGAACTGAACATTCCTGTGAGCGTGAACATCCGGGAGTTCGACAGGGTATTCCGTGAGGCCGGCAGTGGCACACTGATCAACCTTGATGTCGGCAGCGACAAGCACTCGGTGCTGGTCAAGGCCGTGCAGATGAACAAGCGCCGCCGCGAGCCGCAGCACGTGGACTTCTACGCCGTCACCGCCGGCCAGAAGGTCCAGGTGGGCGTGAACATCATCCTTGAAGGCACCCCGCAGGGCGTTCGTGACGGCGGCAACCTCGATGTCCAGCGCCGCGAGGTGCTGATCAACATCGAGCCGCGCCTGATTCCCGCGCAGATCGAGGTTGACGTCAGCGGCCTGAACATAGGTGACTCGCTGCACATCAGCGACATCGCGGGACTTCTGCCGTCAGAAGCAGAACTTGTCGACAGCCCTGAACTCACCGTCTGCGCAGTCGTCGCTCCGCGCATCGTCGAGGAGGCAGATGAGGAAACCACTGCCGCCGAGCCGGAACTGGTTGGCGAAGAGGATACTGAAGCCGGCGAGGGCGAAGCCGAAGAAGGCTGAGTCCGTCTCTGGCGACCAGCCATTGGGGGTGCTGGCCGCCAAAACCGGCAGCACCCCTTTCTTACCAATCAGCTAAAGGGGGCAGCGTGACAGACCAGGAAGCCACCCGACCCGGGGCCGAGGCACAGCCCAGCCGGATCCGGCTGGTGGCGGGCCTTGGCAACCCCGGTCCGCGCTACGCACGCACCCGCCACAACATTGGTTTCATGGTGCTGGATGAACTGGCCCGCAGGGATGGGGCCACCTTCCGGAAGGCCGGCCAGGCCGAGGTGACAACGGCCGCCGGCGGCGTGCACCTGGTGAAGCCCCTGACTTTCATGAACCTCTCGGGGGCTGCAATCCAGGCCCAGCTGGGCAAGCGCGGGGTGCGGGTGACCGAGCTGCTGGTCGTTCATGACGACCTGGACCTGGAACTGGGCCGCTTGCGCTTCC
>CAYMUK010000007.1:0-3407 GCA_964393655.1 uncultured bacterium
CACCTGTTCTGGATCTTCGGTCACCCGGAGGTATACATCATCATCCTGCCGGCGTTCGGCGTGATCAGCGAGATCATCCCGACTTTCGCCCGCAAGCCGCTCTTCGGCTACCCGGTGATGGTCCTCTCGGGCATCTTCATCGGCTTCATGGGCTTCGCCGTGTGGAGCCACCACATGTTCACCACGGGCCTGGGTCCGGTGGCCAACAGCGTCTTCTCGGTGACGTCGTTCATCATCGGCGTGCCGACGGGCATCAAGATATTCAACTGGATAGCAACGCTCTGGGGCGGCCAGATCCGCTTCACCGCAGCCCTCCTGTACGCCATCGCCTTCCTGGTGACGTTCCTCCTGGGCGGCATCACAGGCATCATGGTCGCCATCTCGCCGTTCGACCAGCAGGTGCATGACACCTACTTCATCGTCGCGCACTTCCACTACGTCATGGGCGGTGGCGCACTGCTGACCTTCATCGGCGCGGCGCACTACTGGATACCGAAGATGAGTGGCCGCATGATGTCCGAACGGCTCGGCAAGTGGGCTTTCTGGTTCATTGTTCCCGGTTTCCACCTGATTTTCTTCCCGCAGCACTTCGCAGGACTCGTCGGCATGCCTCGCCGGATCCAGACTTACGAAGCCGGCATCGGCCTTGATGGCTGGAACCTGGCTTCGTCCATCGGCGCAGCCGTCATGGCTGTCGGTCTGGTTCTCCTGGTGTACAACCTGATCAACTCACTGATCCGCGGCCAGCCCGCGAGCAGCGACCCCTGGGACGGCCGCACCCTTGAGTGGGCAACCACCTCGCCACCTCCCGCCTGGAACTTCGCGACACTGCCGGATGTTCCGGACCGTGACCCGCTGTGGGTGACCAAGCATCCCGACCTCATGGAGCACGGTCACCACGTGCAGGATGAGGCCGAAGAGCAGGAGCAGGCCAAGAGCGAGTTCGAGACCTTCCACATGCCCGGTTCTTCCTGGTTCCCCTTCCTCAGTGCCCTGAGCATTGTCATGGGGGGCTACGGCATCCTGTACCAGAACCTGTTCGTGATGCTGTTCAGCCTGGGCCTCGTAATCCTGTTCATCTTCTGCTGGGCATTCGAAGGCGTCGGTGGCGTTCACATCACCACCCGCCGCAGCACGGGTGAACTCGTGTCCGTTGACGGAGGCAGCCACTGATGGCACAAGCAAGCACACTCCAGCACGCGGGCGAGCACAAGGACCACCGCAGCAGCAACCTGCCTGACATCAAGTTGATGATGTGGGTCTTCCTGGCCTCGGACTGCATGATGTTCGGCGCCATGATCGGCAGCTACCTGGTCTATAAGGGCCGCAGCCTTGTCGGCCCGTATCCGCTCGACCTGTTCGACATCCCCCTGACCACCGTCAGCACCTTCGTGCTGCTCATGAGCTCGTTCCTGATGGTGCTCGCACTCGACGCCATCCGCAAGAACGACCTGACCAAGTACCGGTTGTGGATGCTCGGCGTGATCGTGTTCGGCACCATCTTCCTGGGCTTCCAGATCTACGAGTTCTCGCACTTCATGGAGATGGGCCTCTACCAGAAGACCAACCTCTTCGGCACCAGCTTCTACATGCTCACCGGCACGCACGGCATTCACGTAGCCGTCGGTGTCCTCTGGCTGATCGGACTCCTGATCGCCTCCTACATCCGGCCGACTGGTCCCAGGGACGCTGTCTACACCGAAGTCGCAGGCCTATATTGGCACTTCGTGGACATCGTCTGGATCGTCATCTTCACCGTCGTCTACCTGGTCGACTTCGTTTAGGGGTCTTGGAAATGAACAGGGACAATCACGGCTCCGTAGCCACCTACGTGATCATCGCCCTCATCCTGGCGGTCATCACCTACATCGAATTCGCGATCGTCGAGTACGAGATTGCATGGCTGTCGCGCAACGCGGTCATGTTCTGGCTCATCCTCCTGTCCGTCGTCAAGTTCCTGCTGGTGATCATGTTCTTCATGCACCTGAAGGGGGACGACAAGACCTATTCGGGGTTCTTTACCAGCGGCATGATCATGGCGCTGGGCACCTTCATCGGTCTCGCATTCCTCTTCACGGTCACCAGCGTCTCGAACTACACGTTCACGAACGAATCGCCACCTGAACTGGAACAGGTCGCCTCACCAGGCGCGCCGGGGCCAGTGGACCAGTCGCAGCCGGTTGTTCCGCCGGCCGCGGCTGACCAAGGTGATTTCGCGGTGGGCGAGGAAGGCTCCGTCACCGCGACGGTCGCCGCCTTCGACACCGCTGCGGCGGAGGCCGTGTACATGGCCAACTGCTCCAGCTGCCACCAGGCAAGCGGAGCCGGTCTGCCGGGAGTCTTCCCGCCGCTGGCCGACGGACACGCAGCCCAGATCCACAATGCCGAAGGCGGCCGCGAAGTACTGCTGCACACCGTGCTCTTCGGCATGCAGGGACCCATCGAGGTCCATGGCATGACCTACAACGGCGCCATGCCCGCCTGGCCGCAGCTTAGCGATGAGGACATCGCCGGCGTGCTCAACCACATCACCAACGCCTGGGGCAACGACGGTTTCCTGACTGAGTTCGAGCCCTACACCCCTGACCTGGTCGCCGGTGAACGTGGCGCGGGCCTGAGCCCCGCCGACGTGCATGCGGAACGTGTCTCACTGGAAATCGCCGGATCCGCTGCCGCGGGTGACGTGGCGGAGGAAGCGGCTGACACCGAGTCCGGGGAAATCGCCGGCGAGGCCGCAGAGGAATCGGCCGAGGAAGTCGCAGCTGCAGAGCAGGACGCGGTAGCGGCTGACGCTGAGCTCGCGGACACCCAAACTGCTGTCGACGCTATCGACCTGGCCGCCGGCCAGGCAGCATATGCCGTCTGCTCCGCCTGCCACCAGGCCAACGGCGCAGGCATACCCGGAGCGTTCCCGCCGCTCGCCGGCAATGTCAGCGATATCTACAACGCCGGCGGCCGCGAGGTCCTGATGCACACCGTGCTGTTCGGCATGCAGGGACCAATCGAAGTCGACGGCATGACCTACAACGGCGCCATGCCGGCCTGGCCGCAGCTTGGCGACGACGAAATCGCCAACATTCTCAACTACATCGCCAGTGACTGGGGCAACGCCGAGCAGGTAGAAGACTTCGAGCCTTACGCAGGCAATGAAGTCGGCGCAGCCCGCGACCTGGACCTCAGCCCGACCGACGTGCACGCCGAACGTGTTGCGCTTGGCGAGGGTGAGGCTGACGGCGCGGAAGAGACAGCCGACGAAGCAGCCGCCGAAGAGGCAGCCACCATTGAGGCAGCCGCCGAAGAGGCTGCCGCCGAAGAGGCTGCCGCCGACGAGGAAGCTGCCGAAGAGACAGTCGTCGACCAGGACGCCGCCGACGCGGTAGTGGCGGAAGAAGCCGCAGCCGAAGAGG
>CAYMUK010000007.1:3507-32479 GCA_964393655.1 uncultured bacterium
GTCGACCAGGACGCCGCCGACGCGGTAGTGGCGGAAGAAGCCGCAGCCGAAGAGGAAGCTGCCGAAGCGGCTGCCACCGAGGAAGAAGCAGCAGCGGCTGACGCCGCGGCCACCGAAGAGGAAGCCGCCGGCCAGGAAGCCGCCGAAGAGGAAGCCACCGAAGTGGAAGCTGTCGAAGAGGAAGCCGCTGACGAGGCAACTGCCGAAGAGGCAGCCGCCGACGAAGCAGCGGAAACCGCGACGGCCACTGCCGACTTCGACCGCGAGGCAGCCGAGGCCGCCTACCTTGCCAACTGCGCAAGCTGCCACAACGCTGCAGGCGCCGGCATCCCGCTGGTCTTCCCGCCGCTGGCAGGGCATGCCAACGAGATCTACAACGCCGGGGGCCGCGAGTTCCTGCAGCACGTCATGCTCTACGGCATGACCGGGCAGATCACCGTGGACGGCAACAACTACAGTGGCGCCATGCCCGCCTGGCAGCAGCTCGACGACGAGACGCTGGCTGGCATCTACAACCACATCGTCACCGCCTGGGGTAACGAGGACAACCTGCAGGACTTCACGCCCATGACCGCAGAGGAATTCGCGCAGGAGCGTGGCCTGAACCTGAGCACCAGCGACGTTTACGAAGAACGCCAGGCACTGGGCCTCGACTGAACGACAGCCGCTTTGACAGCGGCAGCAACTGACTTTCTGCAATGTGCTGATAGACCGGGACGCAACTCCCGGTCTATCATGTTTGTGTGGACCACCTTTACATCGGCTGGCAGACAGACCCCGTGCTCATCGGTGGCATCTGGTCCCTGGCCCTCATCTACACCCTTGCCGTCGGGCCGCTGCGCAAACGCATCGCGCCGGGCAAACCCTTCCCCGTAAGGAACGCCATCTTTTTCTACAGCGGCGTGCTGCTGTTCTATCTGGCAGAGGGCTCCCCGCTGCATGACCTGGCCGAACGCTACTCCCTGTTCGCACACATGATCCAGCACAACGTGGTGTCCTACGCGGTCGCGCCACTGCTGCTCGCAGGCCTGCCTGTCTGGCTGGCCCAGCGGCTGCTGGTCAAGACGCGGCTCTACCCCATAGCCAGGGTGATCCTGACGCCCATTCCGGCCTTCTTCATCTTCAGCATCGGCTATTCCATCTGGCACATCCCTGTCATCTACGACGGCGCTCTGCAGAACAGCACCCTTCACCACATCGAACACGTCGTCTTCCTGTTCGCGTCGCTGGTGGTCTGGTGGCCGATCATGAGCCGCGTGCCGGAACTGCCCGGCCCCGGCCGCCTGGCGCAGCTGGTCTACATCTTCCTGCTGCCCATCGCCCAGCTCGCCGTATTCGGCGCCATCACCTTCGCGTTCGACAATCTCTACCCCACCTACGAGATGGCCCCGACATGGTTCCTCGCGACGCAGCAGCAGGACCAGTCGCTGGCCGGCGCCTTCATGAAGGTCTCGGGTCTGTTCAGCTTCGGAATCCCCTTCATCGTGCTGTTCTTCCGTTGGTACGAGGAAGAGACAGGTCGCAACCTGGACGGCAAGCGGGTAAACCGCAAACCGCGCCTGCAGGAGGCACAACCTTGATTCGCGCAATCGCATTCGACTGGGGTGGCATCTTCACGGAAGGCACCTTCGACTCACTGGCTGTCGAGAACCTGGCGGCAATCGCGGGCGTTGACCGCGAGGCCGTACACGCCGCGTACTTCCCGCTCATGGAAGAGTTCGAGATCGGCGCTTTCGACCTGGGCGGTTTCATCGACCGCCTGGTCGAGCGCACCGGCAGCCGTACCGATGAGGAGAAGCTGGCCAGCACCTTCCTGGCCAGCGTCAGGGAGCGCGCGGTGATGTTCAGGATCCTGGCGGCCATCCCCGGGCACTACAGGGTGGGCATGCTCTCCAACAACGTACCGGCACTGTGCGACCGTGTGCGGGACGACTCGCGAATGCAGCGTATCGAACACTTCGTCTTCTCCAACGAGATCGGGGTTCGCAAACCTGACCCCGCGGCGTTCAGCGCACTGAGCAGCGCACTTGCCCTGGAGCCCGGCCAGATCGTGTTCGTTGACGACAACGGGGCGAACGTGGAAGCGGCACGCCAGCTGGGCTTCAAGGCTATCCTGCTTGACACCATGGAACACTTCGCACGGCAGTGGCAGGAGCTCCTGCCCGACGTGCCACTGCCGGCTACACCGGTGGCCGAACCCGTTGCTTGAACTGGACATGATGCCGGACGGGGACGAGGCCCCCACCGGAAACCAGGTGGCGATAAGGCTGCTGCAGGGCTACCTGTGGCACCCGGTGGAACTGGAGCTGGACTTCGCCGACTGGTTGCCCAGCAGCATGCCCGGCGGCATCCACCTGCTCTGGGATCCGCTGCCGCGCCCCCCGTTCACGTTCTTCGACGACGGGACGCCGTCCAGCACCCAGGTGGTGTACCAGTTCACGGTACTGGTGCGCACCTGGGGTGGCGAGGAGGAAGACCTGGCGACCATGCTGCCCGGCCTCGCCGAACAGCTGCAGGAGAAACTCGAACAGACGCCCGCAGGGGTTGGCTGGTCGTTGTCTGAGGACCTGCGCCCACTCGGCTGAATCACGCCTGGGTTTATTTGACGCGGAACATCCGCGGTTCAGGGAATGCCGATGATGACCACGCGGGTCTCGTCCGGCATGATGAAGCCCTGCCGGCGGGCCAGCTGCTCGCGGTAGCCGTCGTTGTCACCGTGTTCGATGATTGCGTTCAGGCGGGCGGCCTCGGCTTCCAGCTCGGCGACATCAAGTTCCAGCTGCTCAATCGCCTGGCGGGCAGCCCAGCCTTGCCTGAGTTCCATGATGATCATGAAGCACACCTGCAGCGTCCCGACGATCGCCAGCACAATCAGGATTGCCCGCATCATCCTGGCACCACGATCCAACGCCCGCATCTCCACGTGTCAAGTCTACTATGGGCAAAAATCCGGACAGTCAGCCAAAGAGAGATGGCTGTTCGACGGTGTCGCCGCCCAACTCCGGCAGCGCCGAGATCTCGCGGAACTCCAGTCCCAGGCTCTCCAGCTGCGTGAGGGCGGGCCTGCTGATGGCTGGCGCAGCCAGGATGCCGCGCACGCGACTGCCCACCTGGTCGCTTACCGTGCTCACGTACCGGCTGAGCTGATGCACCGCCTCCTGCGTCGCCTTGCCACGCTTGAGCTCCACCACAACCAGCCGACCGTCGCGGTCCCGGGCATAGAGGTCGATGCCGCCGACCCCAGTGGGAACCTCGCGGTCGAGCAGGGTCAGGCCTGGCTCGATGACCTCCGGATCCCGGGCCAGAGCTTTCTGCATCTCCGCTTCGGTGCCCATGAGGACGAAGCCGGTCAGTTCCCGCAGCTGGAGCGCCTGGGCCAGTGCCGGTTCCAGGAACGCCACGCGCACGAACTCGGCCGGGCTGCGCCGCTCGGACAGGAGGACGGCGACGCCGTCCTCCACTGACAGGTCCATGGAATCGGTCTGGGGTTGCCAGTTCACCGGTTTCACGCCACGCTGGCCATGGATCTGCAGGCTGCCGTCCGGCTTCAGCATCAGGAGGAAGTCGCCGGCATCAGCCGTGCTGGCCGCGCGGCCGGAGTACAGGACCTCAAGCTCACCGGCCACCATGATCACGCAGTCGGGCTCGGCCAACTGCTCCCGCAGGAACCCGACCAGCTGCTCCGGTTCAGGATTCTGAATCTGGGCCAGCAGCACGTCAGGCCGGCAGCAGGAACACGCCTGCCGGACGGAAACGCAGGAACACCTTGTCGCCGCGCCGGCGGCCGGTGACGCCCTCGCCGCTCAGCGTCGCGAAGATCTCGCCACCACGCGTGGCGAACAGATACTCGTTGGCCGGTCCCAGGTAGGCGTTGCTGCGGACCTCGGCCGAGAGGCCGTCCTCAGCGAACTCCACCGCTTCGGGTCTTACCACCAGCTCGTAGTCGCCGGGTGGCAGGTCCTGGTCGTGCGGGAAGCTGTAGTCGCTGACAGTCACGTTCTGGCCGTCGTAATGAGCAGAGAGGAAGTTGGCGGAGCCGATGAAGTCGGCAACAAAGCGGCTCTTGGGTTCCGTGTACAGCTCCAGCGGTTCACCCAGTTGCTCGATGTGGCCCTGATGCATGACCACGATGCGGTCGCTGATGGCCAATGCCTCCTCCTGGTCATGGGTCACGTATACGGTGGTGATGCCCAGGTCCTGCTGGAGCTCCCTGATTTCCTCACGCACCCGGCGGCGCAATTTGGCGTCCAGGTTGGATAGCGGCTCATCGAACAGCAGCACGCGGGGGCGGATCGCAAGGGCCCGGGCGAGGGCGACGCGCTGCTGCTGGCCGCCGGAAAGTCCGGTGACCTGCCGGGTGATGAGCTCCTCGAGCCCCACCATCTTCAGTGCCGCCTCCACGCCCTCACGAATCTCCTGCTGGGACTTGCGGGCCACCCGCAGCCCGTAAGCCACGTTCTCGAACACATTCATGTGCGGGAACAGCGCATAGCTCTGGAAGACCATGGTCACGTCGCGCAGGTAGGCAGGCAGCCGCGTGACATCCTCGCCGTCCAGCAGGATACGCCCACTGGTGGCGCGTTCCAGCCCGGCGATCATGCGCAGCGTGGTTGTCTTGCCGCAGCCGGATGGGCCGAGCAGTGTCACAAGTTCACCCGGGGCGATGTTCAGGTCGATGTTGTCGACAGCCAGCGAGTCGCGGCTGAACCGCTTCTCCAGTCCCTGAAGCGTGACCGTCGCCGGCCTGATTTCCTTAGCCAAACTGTTCATGTTTCCCTGACTCCCACCATGCGGTTGCCGATTATCCTGGCCAGCAGCAGCATCAGCAGGATCACCGCCAGCATCGAGATTATTAGTACGGTGCCCATTGCGGCACCCCGACCGAGTTGGCCCTGTTCGATCCAGCCGAGCATGAGCACCGTGGCCAGCTGGTTGCCGGGGCTCACCAGGAAGATGACCTGCGAGACCGCCGTGACACCGCTGACGAACGCGTAGATGAGGCCCGTGACCAGCGTGTTGACCAGCAGCGGGAACAGGACCCGCCTGAGCGTCGTGAAGGTTCTGGCGCGCAGCATCGTGGACGCTTCCTCGAGGCTGGGGTCTATCTGCGCGAGTCCGGAGACCGCGGCGCGGATGGCCACCGGCATGTTGCGGAACACCAGGGCGATGACGATGATCACAGCCGAGGCCGTGAGCAGCCAGGGGCCGGTGTTGAAGGCGAACACGTAGGCCACGCCCATGACCGTGCCAGGCGTCGCGAAGGACAGAAGCGAGCCGATTTCTATGAACCGGCGGCCGAAAAAGCGTTGCCTGCTGACCAGGTAGGCCACCAGGAAACCGAGCAGCAACGCCGGCACCGCACTTATTGCCGACACGCGCAGCGAGTAGAGGAACACCGGCAGACCGGCGTTCAGGAAGTCGCGGTAGTGCTGCAGGGTCAGCGTGTAGTTGACGCCCCACAGTTGCGTGAACGAGCCGAAGACTATCGACAGGTAGAGCGCGGCAACGAACAGCGTCCAGATGGACAGCAGCCCGATGAGGACCCATTCCACCGCGGGTGGCAGCCTCACCACCGAGCCCGAGGACGGTTTGCCGGTGACGGTGACAAAGGAACTGCCGCCGAGCCACCATTGCTGCAGGAAGAAGGCCGCCAGCACGAAAATGAGCAGGATCGTGCCGTACACCGCCGCCTCGTTGGGGTTGAAACGGCCAGTGAGCGACAGGTAGACCTCGGTGGCCAGGTAGTTGCGGTCGCCCCCCAGCACGATGGGGTTGCCGAAATCGGCCAGCGATTCGATCATACTGAGCAGCGCGGCTGCGGCCAGGCCAGGCCGGACCAGTGGCCAGGTGATCGATTTCAGCACATGCCAGCGGCCGGCACCCAGCGTCTGGGCGGCTTCCTCCAGGGCGGGATTGAGAGCCGACAGTGACCCGCGCAGCAGCAGGTAGGCGACCGGGGTGAAGGCCAGGATCTGCGCCAGCGAAACACCCAGCACGCCGTAGATGTCATTGCTGGACAGCCCGAACAGCTGGTAGGAGATGATGCCCCGCCTGCCGAGCAGGAAGATCATCGCGAAGGCCAGAATGAAGGGCGGCGTGATTATGGGCAGGAGGCTGATTAGGTCCAGCGAACCCTTGACCGGCCTGAAGCGTGAACGCTGGCCGAGGATCGCGAAGAACAGTCCCAGCAGCGTGCAGGCCGGCGCCACGATGGCCAGGACCAGCAGGCTGGTCGGCACGGCACCGCGACCGAAAAGCATCACGCCGATGGCGAAGCCGGCTGCGGCGCCAAGTACCAGGGCCAGCAGGATCCGCAGTGGCCGGGCCCGCCGCCACAGCGCCAGCAGGGTGCACAGGAGCGCGCCACCTGCGGCCCACCAGAGCGTCGCCCTGAACTCCTGCAGTTCGGTACGCGGGTTGTCGAGGTAGAGGAACAGTGGGTGCTGCAGGGTGGTGCGGAACTGTTCGAGCGTGAAGACGCCGTTTACGACGAACGCGGACCTTAGCACCATGAACAGCGGGTAGATGATGAACAGGACGACAAAGATGGCGACAAGCAGAATCGAGGACGCTATGAAGGCGTCGCCCTGTACACGGCCGCCTTCGCTCAGGCCGTTGCCCATGACCAGGACGAGTGCGCTCAGGCTCAGTATGGCGCCCAGGCCGAACGGCTCGCTCGTGACAAGGAGCCAGCCGACGCCGGAGAGGAACCCGGCTGCGGCAAGCCCGGTGATCATGTCGCCGCGCAGTGTCACTTTGAGCGGCAGGAAACTCGCCGCCAGCGCCAGCAGCGCGAACGCGGCCACCAGCCAGACGAACGGCTGATTAAGCTCCCAGCCGTAGGCCTGTTTGGCGAAATCCAGGAAGGGCCTGGACGGCCTGGTGAACGGCAGGGCGAAGAAGGCGATCAGTGACAGCAGCGCCGGCAGCCAACTGCCACTGACTGCGAGTGCACGGTACCTGGTCGTGCCGGAAAGTTCCCGCAAGGCACTCATTCGGCGGGTACTCTGCAAGCTGGTTTCAAGAATTCTCCTCCGCGGCTGCTCCTGGACCGATTATAACGGCAGTGTCCCTGACGAGCCGACTGGCTGTGTCAGGGACACTGTTGTTACCGCTTGCGCTTCAGTTCAGACTGGCTGACTCAGCGGGGAATCGGGAAGATCTCGTTGGTCCAGCGGCTGACCAGGTGGTCGCGTGTTTCGGGGCTGCCGTAGGTGTCGAAGTCGTACTCGATCAGGTTGATGGAGTCGAGGTCGGGCGACAGCTCGGGGATTGGCGTGTTCAGGTTGGACTGGATCTGGAACGAATCGCCCTGTGCAGCGGCAATGGCCTGCGCCTCGGGGGTCAGGGCCCACTCGATGAAGGCGATTGCGGCTTCGCGGTTCGGGCCGTTGGCGACGAGCGAGATGCCACCGATCTCGTAACCGGTGCCCTCCTCGGGTGCCAGCGTGATGAGCGGGAAGCCCTGGTTGGCGAACTTGACGCCGTCGTGCATGAACTGCACGGCGATGCCCACTTCGCCGCGGCCGGCAAGCTGGCCGGGGGCGGAACCGGAGCTGGTGTACTGCGCCACGTTCATGTGGATGCCTTCCAGCAGCTCGAAGGCCTCGTCCTCACCGAAGATCTGGACGAGGGTGGCGATGATCGTGTAGGCGGTGCCCGAGCTGTTCGGATCCGGCATGGCGATAAGGCCCTTGTAGGAGGGATCGGTCAGGTCGGCCCAGCTGGTGGGAATCTCCGCGCCGGCCTCTTCAAGCACGCCCTCGTTGATGGAGAAGCCGAGTGCACCGGCGTAAAGCGGAATGTACTCTTCGTTGATGACCGACTTTAGGTCCGGCAGGATCTCATCCCAGACGGTCGGGATGTACATCTCCGTGACGCCTTCGCGGGCGGCCACCAGGTGGGGGTCGCCGGTTCCGCCGAACCAGACATCAAAGATCGGGTTGGCGGCTTCCGCGCGCAGGCGGGCCAGGGCGTCGTTCGAGCCGACGCGGATGAACTCAAGACCGTAGCCGGTGGCTTCGGTGAAGGCGGGGCCAAGGGCCTCGCACCAGGCGAGGTCGGGGCTGCAGAGCAGGTTGACCGTCTCGTCCTGTGCCGACGCCACTGCGCCAATGGACATGGCTGCCAGCGCTGCGAATACCAGTTTCTTCATGCGTTCCACTCTCCGGTTCCCTGCAGTCGGCATCCGCCGGGGCTTCTTCCGTACTGCAGCAGCTAATGCTTGTGTGGTGATGTTAACTGCACGCGCGGCGCGGCGCAAGTGGCGTTCCTTCACCCGAATCTCACATTACGGGAGCCGGGTCAGCGCGGGGTCAGGCTTACGTCAACCGGCCGGGTCAGTCAGCAGCAGCCAGCAGCACGCCGCGCCCCGGAGCCAGGCTGAGTTTGAGGGTCTCACCGAGCGTGAGCTCGCTGCCCGCCGCAACCGGCCTATCGAACTGCAGCAGGCCGGGAAGTCCTTCCTGCCGCAGCCACAGGCGTTCGAACGACCCGTGGTAATCAACCCTGTCAACCCGCGCGTGCAGGGACAGGCCGCCCGGCTGCGGCTCGCCCGCCTGCCACCAGTCGGGGCGTACGAGCAGCTGGTCGCCGGCACGCGTGTCGCCGGCAGCGGACCGGACCCGGACCTGCTGTCCCAGCACCGAGGCCACCAGCGAGTCGCCCGAACCGGAGACAGCCGTCACCGGCAGGAAGTTGGCGTCGCCCAGCACGTCAGCCACGAAACGGCTGTTCGGCAGCTCGAACAGTTCACGGGGCGTGCCGGCCTGTACCAGCCGCCCCTCGCTCATCACGGCGATGCGGTCACTGAGCGTCAGGGCCTCCTCTTGGTCATGCGTCACGAACAGGGTGGTGACGCCAAGCTCACGCTGGATGGTCCTGATTTCGCTGCGGAGGCGCACGCGCAGGCGGGCGTCAAGGTTCGAAAGTGGCTCATCCATGAGCAGCACCCTGGGTTTCACTGCCAGGGCGCGGCCCAGCGCGACACGCTGCTGCTGCCCACCGGAAAGTTCATGGGGCATACGCTCCGCCAGCGGCGTGAGCTGCAGGAACTCAAGCATCTCGAAAACCCGCACCCGGGCGGTCTGACCCGTGACGCCCCGGTACCTGAGCCCGTAACCCACGTTCTGGGCAACACTCATGTGGGGGAACAGCGCGAAATCCTGGAAGACCATCGCCGTGTCGCGCTTGAATGGCAGTAGCGGCCTCAGCGAGCGCCCATCCAGGAGCACATCGCCCGAATCGGGATTCAGGAAGCCGGCGATGATGCGCAGCGCCGTTGTCTTGCCGCAGCCGCTGGGTCCCAGGAGCGTGGTGATGGCACCGGGCTGGAAGTCGAGGCTGAAATCACTGAGCGCAGCGACCGTACCGAATCTCTTGCCGACACCTTCCAGTCGCAGGCTGCCGGCGCCGCTCACAAGCTCTCGAACGGGCGGAAATTCCGGCCCAGCAAAAGGCGGGCCAGCAGCAGCATGAGGGCGCCAATCAGCAGCAGCGTGGTTGCCAGGGCCGCGGCACCACCCCAGTAGCCTTCTTCCGCCAGGTTCAGGATGGAGACGCTCGCAAGGTTGCGGCCGGGCGAGACCAGGAAGATGACCGCGCTGAGCGTGCCCAGGCTCTGAATGAAGACCAGCACCGCCGCACTGACGGTGGGGCCGCGCAGCAGCGGCACGGCCACGTCCAGGAAAACGCGCGACCAGCCGGCCCCCAGATTGCTGGCGGCTTCGTAGAGCGAACGGCGCATCTGGATCAGCGCGGCCGCGCAGATGCGGTAGGCGGTGGGCAGGGAGCCAATGGCCATGCACACAACTATAAGCAGCGCCGTACCGGTGAGCCTTACCGGCCCATCGTTGAAAGTCAGGATGTAGGCGATGCCGAGCAGCGTGCCGGGAATCGCGGCCGGCAGCAGAGTGCTCAGGTCCAGCAGCGAGCGGCCGCGCAGGCGCACCGCATGGACCAGGAACGCCGCCACCAGGGCCACGGCTGCGCACAGCAGCGCCGCCAGCGGGGCGTATTTAAGTGTGTTCAGCAGGTCGGCACTGCGGGCAGACACCCAACCGAAGTGCCGCATGGTCGGCGTGTAGTCGAACGCCCAGACATTGGCGAAGCCGCCCACGGCGATGGCCAGCAGTTTGGCCACAAGCACCAGCGAAACGAGACTGCAGAGCAGCCACAGTGCCCATCTGGCGGCCCCGGGCAGGGGCAGTGGCCCGGCGAAACCGGCCCGCGAGCCCACGGTCGCGTAACGGTCACCGGCCGCTGACCGCAGTTGCAGCGCGTAGATCAGAAGCGCCGGTGCCAGCAGCACCAGTCCCAGGGCGGTACCGGTCTGCAGGTCGCCCCAGCCCGCCACGCGGTTGTAAGCCTCGGTGGCCAGCACCCTGAAGCGGCCACCCAGCAGCATGGGCGTGCCGAAGTCGCTCAGAACGCTCAGGGAGACGAACAGGGTGGCCGCCAGGATGCCGGGCCGGGCCAGCGGCAACGTGACGCTGCGCAGCACTGCCAGGCTGCTGGCGCCGTAGCCGGCCGCCGCCTGTTCCAGGCTGCCTGGCACCCGGTTCAGCACTCCTACCAGGACCAGGTAGGCGAGCGGGAAGAACGCGAGTGTCTGCGCCAGCCAGACGCCGTGCCAGCCGTAGATGCTCACCTGCAGACCCAGCAGCTGGCTGGTTATGAGGCCGTTGCGTCCGAACAGCAGGATCAGCGCGAGCGCTCCGACGAACGGTGGTGAGAACAGGCCCAGCAGCGGAATCCAGCTGAATACCTTCCAGCCCGGAATGCGGAAGCGGGTCACGGCCAGCGCGAACAGCAGCCCGAGCAGCACCGCCGAGCCGCCGGAGATAACCGTCAGCCACAGGGTGTTGAATGTCGCGGTGCGCCAGCGGCTGCTGGCAGCCAGGCTGCGCCACGTGTCCAGGTCTGGAGTGAGCGCAGCCTCGAGCAGTGGCCAGAGGATGAACAGCAGCAGGAACAGCCCGACCGCTGCGGTGACCAGCAGCAGGCCGGGCGTTGCCAGCAGGCGCCTCGTCCGCCAGCGCAGCAGCGTCAATCGACCAGCTCACTCCAGCGGTTCAGGACCTCGTCACGCTGTTCGGCTGCCAGGTCGGCGTCGAAGTCGATCATGTCGATATCGCTTGCCGAGAGCACCCCGGTGGGCAGCACGACGTCCGGGTGCAGTGGCGCGGTCAGCGACCTGTCGGTGAAAAGCTGCTGCGCGGGAGCCGAGAGGATGAAGTCGACGAACCGGTGTGCGGCCTCCTGGTTGGGTCCGCCGCGGATCACGGATATGGAGCCGATTTCGCCGCCGGTGCCGGGCGGCACGACGACGGCCAGCGGCAGGCCTTCGGCAACGTTCCTGGCGAGAGCGTGGATGTAGGAAACGCCGAACGTGTACTCACCGGAACTCACCAGTTGGGCGGGAGCCGAGCCGGAACTGGGGAACTGTCCGACCTGCGGGATCAGCTGTTCCAGGTAATCCCAGCCGGCCTCGTCGCCCAGTCGCTGCAGCTGCACCTGCACGAACAGGTAGGCCGTGGAAGACGCAACCGGGTCGGTCACGACAATCTCGCCGGCGAAGGCCGGGTCAAGCAGGTCTTCCCAGGTGGCAGGCAATTCACGGTCGCCGAACAGCCGTTCGAAGCGCTGGGTGTTGATGCCGAGTCCGAGTGCCGTGGTATGCCAGCCGGTCCAATAGCCGTCCGGGTCGTACGTGCCGGGGGGCAAATTCACGCCTTCAGGCAGCACGTGGCGTTCGCTCACACCCTCGTCCTTCAGGGTGATGTGCAGCGTGCTGGGTCCGCCCAGGACGATGTCTGCCTGCGGGTTGTCGCGTTCCGCAACAACGCGGGCGATGATCTCGCCCGTGGATCCGCGCAGCACGGTGGGGGCAAGACCCGTCAGCTCTTCAAACTGTTCGCTGAGCGCAAGCGCATCCTGCTCATTGATAATCGCGTAGATGACCGGACCCTGCTGGGCCAGGGCCGCTCCGCCCGCTATCATCAGTCCCACGCCAACAGCCAAGCTTTGAATGTCGAATCTGAACATCGGCTACCTCCACCTGAAGCAAACGCAGGCTCCGGCCGGCGCTTTCCTGCATGCTAGCTTGCAGCCGCCGGCGTTGTGTCAGCCCGCACACACCAGTCATCCGTACCTGCCAGCGGATGCCGGGGCGGGTATCATTCGGCGTGGCCACCTTGCATCTCCTGGGAACCGGCTCGGTAGTTTCCGACGCACAGCGCACGACCACCATGCTGGCGCTGGACAACGGCCGGGAACTCCTATTGATTGATTGCGGCGGCGACGCCGTCCAGCGCATGAAGATTGCGGGCCTGGATGTCACACGCCTGCGCCGCCTGTTCCTCACGCATGAGCACGCCGACCACTGTTCGGGTTTCCCGCTGCTGCTCGAGCGGCTCTGGGTGGAGGGCCTGCGCGGTCAGTTCCACGTGCACGGCATCGCCTCCGCCCTGGACCAGGCGCGGCGGATCCATGACGCGTTCAATACCGCGGACTGGCCCGGTTATCCGGAAATTGTCTGGCACGAGGTGTCCGGCGAACAGGGCTCAACCGTCCTCGAATCTGAATCCTGGCACCTGAGGGCAACCGAATGCCGCCATCCTGTGCCATGCATCGGAGCAAACGTGCTGGACAAGCTGTCGGGCTCCAGCCTCCACTACTCAGCTGATACGGAGCCGCATGAAATGCAGGCGAAAGCCACGCTGGGCATACCGCTCATCGTGCACGAGGCGACCGGGGACTTCCCGGGCCACTCCAGTGCGGTGCAGGCGGCGGAGCTGGCCGCACAGGTCGGCGCCGAGCGGCTGGTTCTGGTCCACGTGCCGCCACAGAGCGACGCGCGGGACGGGGACCTGACTGCAGCCAGGCAGGTTTTCGGCCGTACCGAGCTGGCCCTCGAGGGCGGCAGCATCGAATTTTAAGAGCAGAAGGCTCAGTCGTTGTAGACGAACCCGAAGACCCAGAGGATCCAGATGTACAGCGACTTCGCCAGGTGGTAGAACGCGACCACGCTGATCAGGCCCGCGGCCGCGAGGATGGGGGTCAGCCCGTTGAACAGGCCGAAGTTCGCAATCAGCACCCAGGCCAGGATGCCGCTCAGCGTTATGGCTATCAGGTAGTTCAGGCCCAGCAGCACCAGGAAGCTGCCCGGATCCCGCTCGAAACGTACGCCGCAGAAGCCGCAGGTGGGCTTGACCTTGATCCAGCTGGCGTACATGTACTCGTGCCGGCAGTTGGGGCACTTGCCGTAGAGGACAGTGGGTATGAATGCGCGGGCGGCCTCACCGGTCCGCAGGCTGTTTATCGGTGCGTCCTGACCGCTCCGGGACCGCCTGGGCGGCCGGGCTGGAGTGGTATCAGGGTCTGCCAGTGTCATGCTTAAAGAATACCCCACCCGGTGGGGGGTTCCGGGCAGCGTGGCCGACCCCGGGGCATGGGAAGGGCGGGTGGCCATCCTGCGCCACCCGCCCTTCCGTACGACATCTCTGTTGCCGCCAACTGGTCAGTCAGTGACCACGCGGTAGACCTTGCCGGTCGAGCCGGCCGGGCCAGTGATTGCGGAAGTCAGCACGTAGACCTCGCCGTCGCCGCCCTCGCCGAAGCCCATGATGAACTCATCCAGGCGTTCCACGTGTTCCAGTTCAAGGCCGGTGATCTGGCCATCCTCGCCGGTCACGGGGTGGCCCACGATGAAGGTGCCCGAAGCTTCGCTGAAGCTCTGGCCCCAGTCACCGAAGATGTAATGGCCCTGAAGGTCGGGGTATGCCTCGCCGCGGTAGACGTAGCCGGCGATTACGGTGATGCCGATGAAGTCGTCCGGGTCCACGCTGGAGCGGGTGTAGTCGAAGATGGGATCTATAAGTTCCTCACCCATCGGGCCGGTCGTGGCTGCTTCGAACTCGGGGACCTCACCGGGTGCTTCCGGATCGAAGGCATAGGTGCCTTCCTTCAGGTTCCAGCCGAGGTTGCCCGGTCCACTCACCACATTGACTTCCTCGAACAGGTTCTGGCCGACATCCGGAATCCAGAGGTCGCCGGTCTCGCGGTCGAAGCTGAAGCGGTACGGGTTGCGCAAGCCCCACAGGTAAATCTCGGGCCGCGCTTCCGCGCCCTGGTACCCGGCTTCCTGGTCAAGGGTCACGCCCACGAGAGGGTTGTCCTCAGGGATGGCGTAAGGCTCATCGCCGTTCACGTCGATGCGCAGCAGCGAACCGAGGATTGTGGAGACATCCTGGCCATTGCCCAGAGGGGGGTGACCGATTGCGACATCGTTGGCAGCTCCACCGTCGCCCAGGGCGATGTAAAGGTAGCCGTCCGGGCCGAATGCCAGGGCACCGCCGTCGTGGTTCATCTGTGGCTGGTCGATCTCCATGAGGATGCGTTCACTGTCCGGGTCAGCCAGATTGGCGTCATCCGAGACCGAGAACTCCGACACGTGAGCAGTGTGGTTCCAGTCTTCTGGCGCACTGTCGCGCAGCGGGGCGCTGTAATGAACGTAGAAGAGGCCGTTGTCCGCGTAATCCGGATGGAAGGCCAGGCCAAGCAGGCCACGTTCGTCATAGTCGGGGCTCAATTCCACCATGCGGTCGGACAGGTCGATGAACGGTTCCTCGAGAAGGGCACCGTCCTCGATGATGCGCACCTGGCCGGTCTGTTCAATCACGAACAGGCGGGCGTCGCCCTCGGGTGAGTGCAGCGTTAGTGGTGAAACGAGGCCCTCGACAACCGGTTCGAGCCGGACGTTCACGTCATTCACTTCACTGGCCTGGACGTTCGCGGAGCCCAGCAGGAAGGCTGCGGCAGTTGCCATGGCAATGCCGAGATTAAGCCGGGATTTATTCTTTCCTATTCTCATTGATTCCTCCTGAATCGGGCTTGACACTAAGTGTATAGCCATAACGGGACATCTACTTACACCTGAACTATAGCACCGCGCTTGGTGATTGACTGTAAGGGAGAGCGGCTTGCGTCCGGCGCTCCGGGCGATAACCGGGAGGTTGACGGCAACTGCCCGGGCAGGTGATAGCCAAGTGATAGGCCGCCCCTAAAGTGGGTTCATGCGGATCGGGAAGTGGCCAGTTCCCGTAGCAGCGCCCGGCGGAATTGGAGGTGTGGAAGCGTGTCAGACAATCCGGAATTCCTGCTCCTGCACATGCCCCATCTGGGCAGCCCTGCAGCTGCCAGTGCCCAACCGGCAGCGCCGGAGCCGGTTGCGGCGGAACCTGCAGAATCCGAGGCCGCCGCCCGCGCGGTCAGTGGATTTACAAAACTACCCGCGAGCAGCCGGCCGGACTTGCCCAAGCCGCCGGACAACTGGACTGAGCCAGTGGAACTGCGGTCAGACAGAACCATCAGCACTGAACCGCTGTTCTGGATTGGCTGTCTGGACTACTGAGGCTCGGTGGGCGGTAGCGAAGTCAGGGCGTGCCCGCCTGGTCAGGCAGATTGTCGATACCAGGCAGCAGGCGGTCCGCCCAGGGCAGCGGGTTGGAAGGCTCGGCGCCCACTCGCATCTCCCAGTGCAGGTGCGGCCCGGTCGACAGGCCGGTGCTGCCGACCTCCCCGATGATGTCCCCGCGCTGGACGCGCTCGCCGACCGCTGCCTGGATCAGGCTCAGGTGGTAATACCGGCTGCTGATGCCGCCACCATGGTCGATGACGACCGCTGCACCTGCAACCGGCAGGGTCTCCGCCAGTACCACCACGCCGTCATTGGTGGCACGCACGGGCGTGCCGGTCGGCGCTGCAAGGTCGGCACCCAGGTGGTAACTCACCTCGCCACCTGCAAAGTAGCGTCGCGGGTCGCCGTAACCGCTGCTGGCGAAGCCACTGATGGGCATGATGAACGGTTCATCCCACAGTGGTGCGTTCTCGGCCCCGGCCATGGCCGCTTCCAGCCGCTCGGCCTGGACACGTGCGTTCTCATCGGTCTGCAGGGCCAGCGCCTCGGCCGGCAGCTGCAGCACCTCCACCGGCCGCTCGATTGGCCGGACCGGCACCTCGCGGCCGACAGAATGGACCCGCCCGAATTCGTCCGTGACCTGAGCCTGCACGTTCACCTCTCCGGCGTCCAGACTGAAGGGCGCGCTCAGGAAAGCCAGGTGTCCGCCCGCGAAGTCGTGCAGCTGCGCCGGTTCGCCAGCCACCAGAACCGTGGCCTCGCGGACGAAACCCTCGCCGGGATCCACCTGCAGCCAGGCAGCCAGCGGGTCGCCGGCCACCAGGTCAGCTGCGTGCAGCAGGGTGAGCTCCGGCGCAGCTACGCCCGTGACCGTGTAATCCTGCTCCACCTCGTTGCCTGCTTTGTCAACGACACTCAGGGTCAGCTGGCTCTCGCCCACGGTACCCGGCAGGTGTACGGACCAGGCAGTGCCGCTGCTGCTCAGTTCAGCCGCACCAGACCGCAGTGTCATCAGCACGTCCTTGTTGGCGGTGACCAGGAACTCGAACAGTGTGCCTGCGGGCACGCGCTCGTCTACCTGAACCTGCAGCTGCGGTGGGCTGCGCCACACAATGAAAGTGCGGACACCGTAGATCAGGAGCAGCAGTACCAGGACGGCCAGGATTATGCGACCAGGTTTGAGTTTCATGAAGACCTTGGGCCCCTCCGCGGACCTCTTTGGACCGGTTTCACCCCGGTCCGGTTACTAAGGCTTGTTCCGGTTCCCGCTGCGCTCCGTCAACCTGGACGCTCAGGACCAGCATTCCTTCTATCGTCAGTTCCCGCTCGTCGGCACGGCTGTAGAGCCGCTTTGCACGGTTGGGCGGCACGAAGCGACTTGCGACCAGCTGGACGAACCAGCCCTCGTGAGCCTGCGCGCGGATCACCTGCTGCAGTTGCTGCCGCACGTCACGCTCCAGGCGGACGCGCTTGCTGCCCATGCGCACGTCGTGCGCCACCTCCATGATTTCCTCCACTCCCCCGCGGCTGATTATCAGATGCTGCCCGTCCGCCCGGCTCGCCACCACAGTCTGGCGACGCCTCCGCAGGTCGTAGGGAATCTCGTCAAGCAGCTGGTAATCCTCATCCAGCCGCAGGTCGGAGCTTGCCGAAACATACGCCAGCACCGCCTCGTCGACCGTGTCCTTCGTTCCCGCGCTCAGATGGCTCAGCAGCCACGAATGATTAAGCGTGGTGGCCGACGCCTCGCCGCCGGCGTCAAGACAGGTGACCAGCGACACGCTGGCACCCGCCAGGCGCTCACGCCGCTCGCCCCGGCCGCCCAGGAGACTCACCCAACGCGACATGGACGCAACCGCGCCGCGCTCGCGTTCCGGCCGGGCAGAGCGAGGCAGAAACAGTCCCGGCAGCAGCTCGGGCAGCAGGAACAGCGCGGCGGCCAGGGCCAGCACCCCCAGCTGCCAGACCTCGCCCTGGGCGAAGCCCGCACGGAACAGCCAAGCCACCGGCACCAGCAGCACCAGTCGCGGCAGGAAATACTGGGCGCCGAACTGCACCTGCCACGCGTAGCCGTGATCATGCAGGAGAGCCCGGGCGAGCGAGCCGTAGTAGGTCTGCTCACCAGTGGCGACAACCACCCCGGTACCTGTGCCACTGAGCACGAAACTGCCCGTCAGGCAGACGTTCGGCAGGCTGGGCGGATCGAAGCGGTCGCTGCGCACGTGCAGGGAGGAGCCGTCGCGGCCGCTCGCGAACTTGCGAACCGCCGTGGTGTCGCCGGTCATGAGCGACTGGTCGACGTAGAGCCTCTGGCTCTCCAGCAGGCGCATGTCGGCGGGCACCCGGAAGCCGGCACCAAGCTGCACCACGTCACCGCGGACCAGTTCGCTGGAGGCGACTGTGCGCCATTCGGGTTCGTCGGAGACACCGTCGCGGCGCAGCACCGAGGTGGTGGTGCTCGCCAGCTCATTCAGCGAAAGTACGGTCTGCCGGTTGCGCTGGTTGCGCAGCAGGGCGCCCAGCGCCGTAAGGAAGACGATTGCCGGCATCAGCAGCGCGCCACGCAGGTTCGCCGGATCGGCCAGGACCGCGATCACCGCCAGAAGCAGCAGGCTGAGCGCCTGCAGGTCGCTGAAAGCGGCCGCCAGCACCATGCGCCGCCGCCTGAGGCTGGGCACGCTCATGTGGTTCTTGCCCTGCCGGGTCAGGCGCCGGGCCGCCTCGGCCGTCGTCAGTCCCCGGCTCTCACTGCGCACGCTCAGCAGTGTGGTGGCGATGTCGTCCTGCGCCTCCAGGGCTGTCCGCATGGAGAGACGCGACGCAGAACGGCCCGGCAGTCGCCCCAATGCCAGCTGCCGTCCTGCTCCGGATTTGCGCCTGTCCACCCTGTCTGCCATGCCTCGGATTCAAGAATACGTCAAGGACCCGAAACCGGCGGTTCTCAGCCGGGTTCCTCAGCTGCAACCGGCAGCCGCTTCACGGGCCTGAGTTCACCTGCCACCATGCCGGCTAGCACCAGCGCCCCGCCGAGCCAACCCAGCAAGCCCAGCTGCTCGCCCAGGATCAGCCAGCCGAAGAAGGCTGCGAACACCGGCTCCAGCACGAACACCAGGGCTGCCGTGTGTGGTGGCACCACCCTCTGAGCCATGTTCTGCAGCACCAGGACCAGCGCGGTGGCCACCACCGCCAGGTAGGCGATCGACAGCCAGATGCCGACCGGCAGCTGCGGAATCAGGTGCACCTCGGGAATTGCCCAGAGCCAGCAGAACGCTGCCACGGGCCACAGCTGGGCCGCGGCCAGCTGCAGGGGTGGCTGCTCCCTGATGGCGCGGTCGATCAGCAGGATATGGCAGGCATAGGCGAAGGCGGTGCCGACGATGATCAGGTCGCCCACATTCACGCCGGATAAGTCCGTCAGCGTCATGAGTCCCAGCCCGGCCAGGGCGAGGGCCGCAGCCAGCCAGACACGCCCGGGCAACCAGCGCCTGTTGATCACGCCAGTCAGGATCGGCACCATCACCACGCTCAGCGCCGTGATGAAGGCGCCCTTCGAGGCAGTGGTGTAAAGAAGGCCTAGGGTCTGGCTGCCATAGGACACGAACATGACCACGCCCAGGATGAGGCCCCAGCGCCACAGGCCGGGCGTTGGCCGCACCCAGACAAGCACAAGGGCCGCAGCCGTGAAGCGCAGCGCCAGGAACAGCGCCGGCGGTACGGTCGCAAGCGATTCCTTGATGACTACGAAGGTGGTGCCCCAGATCAGGGTCACGAGGAGGAGCAGGCCGATGCCCACACCGCGCGTCAAGCCAGTGACCTAGACCTGTTCCAGGTAGGTGTACCCCACCAGCTCGTTGTCGTAAAGCGCGAGCATCTCGCTGGCCTCGCTTGCCGTCAGGCGGTTGCCGCCCTTGGCCTCGGCGATGGTCTCCTCAAGCCAGGTGTGCAGCTGCGGCGCTTCGTAACCCACGTTCTCGATGACACGCCTGGCCTTCTGACCGTTGACGAACAGCTCCAGCTTCCAGCCACCCTCTTCATCCACGCGGATGTGCGCCTCGTTCACGCGCCCGAACAGGTTGTGCGCCATGCCCAGCGTGTCCTGGTAGGCGCCGGTCAGGAAGATGCCCAGGTAGTAGGGCTCGCCCTCGCGCAGGTCGTGCAGCGGCAGCGTCGCCTTGATGTCGCGCAGGTCGATGAACCGGTCGATCTTGCCGTCCGAATCGCAGGTGATGTCAACCAGGGTGGTGTTGCGCAGCGGTTCTTCCGTCAGGCGAGTGAGGGGTGCTATCGGAAACAGTGACTGGATCGCCCAGTTGTCCGGCAGCGACTGGAACAGGCTGAAGTTGCAGATGTACTTGTCGGCCAGCTGCTGCGGCAGGGTCTCGAATTCCTCCGGCACGTAGTCCAGGCTGCGGATGACCTTCTCCACCCGGCTCAGGATCGCGTAGTAGGCGTTCTCGATATGCGCGCGCTCGAGCAGCGTCAGGTAGCCCAGCTCGAACAGGCTGTGCATGGTCTCCTTGTTCGACACTGCCTCGTTGTAGACCTCGCGGTAGGTCTTGAGGTTGATGTCCTCCTTCAGGTTCCACATGTCCTGCACCAGGGTGTGGACCTCACCCTCCAGCGGTGGCAGGCTGACCTTGTGCCGGGTGGGGCCCACGGCATCTATGACCGGGATGACCGCCACGGAATGGTGGGCGGTCAGCGCGCGGCCGCTCTCGGTCACCAGAATCGGATGCGGCGCGTCATTGCCATCGCAGACTTCCTGCACCGTGTAGACGACCGTGTCGGCATACTCCTGCAGGCCGTAGTTGCCCGAGGCGTAGAACGTGGTCTTGGAGCCGTCATAGTCGACCGCCAGTCCGCCGCCGACGTTCAGGTACCTGAGCCCGGCACCCATGTCCTGCAGGTCCACGTAGGCCTGGGTGGCCTCGCGCACCGCGACGCGGATGCGGCGGATGTCGGTCAGCTGGCTGCCGACGTGGCAGTGCAGCATCACCAGGGCGCCCTCGAGGCCGTCCTGGCGCAGCCGCAGGGCGACGTCGACAAGCTCCGCGGCAGTGAGGCCGAACTTGGCGTCATCGCCGCCGGATTCCTCCCACTTGCCCGCCCCGCGCGCGTGCAGCTTGAAACGGGCACCGATTAATGGCTCCACGCCCATCTCGCGGCTGACGCGCAGCACGCGCTCCAGCTCCGAGTACTTCTCCAGCGTGATTATCACGTTCTTGCCGATCTTGCGGCCCCACAGCGCCAGGCGCACGAAGTCGTCGTCCTTGAAGCCGTTGCACTGGATGAGAGCCTCGGGGTGGATGTCCTGCACCAGGATCAACGCGAGCTCGGCCTTGGAGCCGGCCTCGAGGCCGGTGCGGTACCTGGCGCCGTACTCGGCGATCGTCTCCACCACCATGCGGCGCTGGTTGACCTTGATGGGATACACGCCCTGATAGCCGTTGCGGTAGCCGGCCTCCGCAATCGCGGTGGCGAACACACCGTTCAGCCGGTCCAGCCGGTCCTCGATTATCTGGGGGAAGCGGAGCAGCAATGGCAGGTTGTGACCCATGGAACTCAGGCTGTCCACGATTTCCTGGAGCGGAATGGTCGAGCCCAGCGTCACTTCCAGCTTGCCGGAGTCACCGGCCCGGAAGAAACCGTTGCTCCAGTTGCTGATGCCGTAGATTTCATCGGCATCGGCCGCCGTGAAATTCACGCGTGGAATCTGATTGGTCAACCTGGGCCACCTTCCCCGTCCGGCGCCACGTGGCGGTGGAGCCCGCCCCCGTCCGGCGCCCCGTGTGCCAGAAAATTCAGTCCGGTGGTGCCCTGCCAGTCAAGCCAGAACACCCCGGACAAACCTGGTCAATGTAGCATAGTATGCGCCCCTTAGGCGTCCCCATCGCACATGGTGGTGGCGGATGGCCCGCAGGCAATGCTCCCCCGCTGACAGGAGGCGGTTTTGACATTTTCAAGTGATTCCCCCGCCGGCCTGGGGTTCAGGATGCCCCCGGAATGGGCGGAGCATGCAGCTACCTGGACCTCGTGGCCTTTCGACGATGAGCTCTGGGAAGGGCAGCTGGCAGTGGCCCGCCGGGACATGGCAGGCCTGGTGGCGCTGATCGCCAGGTTCGAGCCGGTGATTCTGAACGTACGCGACGCCGAGGCCGAGCAGGACGCACGCAGCCGACTCCAGGAACTCGGCGCCCCGCTTTCCAGCATCACCTTCAATTCCCTGGCCCTGAACGACATCTGGTTCCGCGACAATGGCCCGCTGTTCGTCCGCGATGACTCCGGCAGCGTCGCCATGACCGATTGGGTGTTCAACGCCTGGGGTGGCAAGTACGCGCCGTGGGACAAAGATGACGAGGCTCCGCAGCGCCTGGCCGCGCAACTCGGCATGAAGCGGTTCCCAGTGCCCTACGTCATGGAGGGCGGCGCGCTGGAACTGAACGGCGAAGGCGTGTGCCTGACCACCCGCTCCTGCCTGCTGTCGCTTGAGCGCAACCCGGGGCTGGACGAGCCGGCCATCGAGCGCCTGCTGGCCGACAACCTGGGTGTGCGGAACGTCGTGTGGCTGGAATCCGGACTCGAGGGTGACCACACCGACGGGCACATAGACACGATCACCCGCTGGGCCGATGACCGGACGATTGTGACCAGCGTGGAGTCCGACGAGTCGGACCCGAACCACGCCACCATGCAGCTGAACCTGGAACGCCTGCGGAGCCTGCGTGACCATGAGGGCGAGCCTTACCGCATCGTCCAGCTCCCCCTTCCCGCCCGGCGCATGGAGCTGGATGGCGTGCGGCTGCCCCTGACATACGCGAACTTCTACATCGGCAACGGTTTCGTGGCCGTGCCCACCTACCAGGACGAAAACGACGCGCAGGCGCTCGCGATCCTGAGTGACCTCTTTCCCGGCCGGCAGGTCATCGGCGCGAACGCCACCGGCCTGATCACAGGCGGCGGCGCGTTCCACTGCGTGACCCAGCAGCAGCCGGCCGGCCACACACATGGAGAAGACGCATGAGCAAGGGAGCCAGCCTGGCAGTCCTGCAGATGCACTGCAGCGACGACCTGAACGAGAACGTTGAAAGGGCGGAACGCCTGGTGCGCGACGCCGCCGGCAAGGGCGCGCAGATAATCCTGCTGCCGGAGCTGTTCGAGAGCCTCTATTTCCCGCAGCTGGAGCGCGAGGAACTGTTCGCCCTGGCGCATGACGTGAGCGACCACCCGTTCCTGGACCGCTTCCAGTCGCTGGCGCAAGAGTTGGGCGTGGTGCTGCCCGTCTCGTTCTTCGAGCGGGCCGGCCAGGCGTATTTCAACAGCCTGATGATGTTCGACGCGGACGGCAGCAGCCTCGGCACCTACCGCAAGAGCCACATTCCCGACGGGCCGTCATACGAGGAGAAGTACTACTTCAACTCGGGCGATACCGGCTTCCTGACCTGGGACACCCGCTATGGGCACATCGGCGTGGGCATCTGCTGGGACCAGTGGTTCCCCGAGGCGGCCAGGATCATGGCCCTGAAGGGTGCGGACGTGCTCCTTTACCCCACGGCCATCGGCTCGGAGCCAGCAGAGGCTGGCGCAATCGACACGCAGGCCATGTGGCGCCGCGCGATGCTTGGGCACGCCGTTTCGAACATCGCCTACGTGGGCGCTGCCAACCGGTACGGCCCGGAGGGGGACATGCAGTTCTACGGCAGCTCCTTCATCTGTGACCCGCGGGGCGAGATGCTGGCAGACGCCGGTCGCAAGGGTGAACTGGTGCTGACGGCGGACATGGACTACGACTGGGCCAGGCAGTTCAGGGCCGGCTGGGGTTTCTTTCGCGACCGGCGGCCGGACCTCTACGCACCGCTGCTGACTCTGGACGGCCGCCAGCCGAAGTAGGCTGCCGGCTCAGACGCGCGGCTGCGTGCGCTTCTGCTCCACCCGGGACGCGCGGTCCGCAAAATCGCGCGCAAAGTGTTTCATCTCTGCGCTGATCGCCTGGTTGCCGGTGGCCGTGCCGTAGGTGTCGGCCAGCGACACCAGCGTCTGGAACACGAAATCGTTCATGTCGTCGATGCTCATGTCATGCGTCCACAGGTCGATGCGCAGCGAGCTGCGCTCCACGTGGTCCCACAGCGCCAGGATCATCCCCTTCGCCTCGTTGACTCCGGGCTGCTGGGAGTCGTCAGCCTCCCAGCGGATCCGCCTCACGGTGTCTTCGGTCTGCTCAATCGACAGCTTGATGTTCGACGTCTTCATGACGTCCATCGTATGACGAAGGTACGGCTATTGCCGTGCCCCGGGCAATTTGGTGGGCTGATACAGTGCCCGGCACCCACTTGACGCATCATTGTCCGCAAGGCCCAGGGGGGCCGGAGGGGGATTACCACATGTTGGAAACCATTGCAATTATCCTGTTGGTGTTGTGGTTGTTGGGCCTGGTAACGAATTACACGCTCGGCGGCTTCATCTACATTCTGTTGGTCGTGGCAATCGTACTGTTCCTGGTGCGCCTGTTCCGTGGCCGTGGTGTAGCCTGACGACACCCAAGCCCACCTTTCAGCAATTTTGATGAATGGATGAGGGATCCCGCCTGCGCGGGGTCCCGTTCCTTTGGCGGATTGCCCGTAAGGACTCATGCGATAGACTGACCGCATGAGCGAGCTTGACCTGGTGCAACTGGCGGAGAACCCCGATCCCAGGGCGCCCTGCCTGCTGCTGCTTGACACATCCGCGTCCATGGGCGGCGAGCCCATCAAGGCACTCAACGACGGCCTGCAGGTGTTCAAGCAGGACCTGATGACCGACGAACTGGCACGCAGGCGCGTGGAAATCGCCGTGCTGACCTTCGGGGCCGGTGGCGTGCGCGAGGTACAGAACTTCGTGACGGCCGACCAGTGGCAGCCACCGAGCCTGTCCGCGGGTGGCTCCACCCCGATGGGTGAGGCGATAAACCGCGGCCTGGAGCTGCTCAGGGAACGCAAGGACATGTACCGCGAGGCCGGTCTGCAGTATTTCCGGCCCTGGGTGTTCCTGATCAGCGACGGCGAACCGACCGACCAGTTCGATGAGGCGGCGCGTCAGGCCCGGCAGCAGGATTCCAGCCATGGCCTGTCGTTCTTTGTCGTCGGGGTTGAGCGCGCCAACCTGGACAAGCTTGCGGAGATAGCTCCGCCCGGCCGCCCGCCACTGAAGCTGAAGGGTCTGCAGTTCGCGGAGTTGTTCCTGTGGCTTTCGCAGAGCCAGCAGCGCGTGTCCCATTCACGCGTGGGAGATCAGCTGGCCCTGCCTCCGGTGGGCTGGTCTGAAGTGGCCAGCTGAAGCTTGCGGCCGCGTGACTGGTGGTGAGCATGCCTTGAGCGGGTCCTGGCGGCTGCTTGGCGCCAGCGTCACCGGCCGGTCTCATGAATCCAGGGGTTTGCCCAACCAGGATGCTCTGGCAGCTGCAACGGCCGCATCCGGCAGCCTTCTGCTGGCCGTGGCCGACGGCGCCGGCTCCGCAAGCCGGTCCCAGGAGGGCGCCCGCGTTGCCTGCGAGACCGCCATCACGGCCCTCGGAGCGCACGATCACAGGCAGCCTGAGACCGCGCTGCGCCATGCTCTGGACAAGGCCGCCCAGGCCGTGCACTCCGTAGCCAGGCGTGCAGGGCGACCGGGCCGCGACTACGCCTGCACACTGCTGCTGGTTCTGGTGACCGCTGAACAGGTCAGCGGCCTGCAGGTGGGCGACGGCGCCATCGTGTGTTCCGGTGCGGGGGAAATGGAGCGGCTCACGCCGGGCTGGCGTTCCACACATGCCGGTGAGACCGTGTTCGTCACCTCGCCCAATGTCAGAGGGCTCGCCACGGTGGCCAGTCGCGAAACGGCGGGCACCGAAGGCATCGCCCTGCTGACCGACGGACTTGAACCGGTGGCGACCAGCCTGGATACCGGAGAACCATTCACCCCGTTCTTCGCGCCACTGTTCACCTTCACGGCCACCGGCGCGGACTCTGGCGCCCAGGCGCTCCGCAGCCGTCAGCTGAGCGAGCTGCTGGGCTCGGAGCGCATCCGCAGCCGCACTCACGACGACACGACCCTGTTGCTCGCCAGCAGGCCCGAGATACACGGCACGTGAGCCCGCGCCAGCTGTTCATCGAGCAGCCGGGCAACCGCCGCCCGTTCCGGCCTGGTGCGCTGCTGGGAAGAGGCGGTGAAGCCACGGTCTTTGAAGTTGCCGGCGAGCCCGGGCTGGCGGCGAAACTGTGGCAACAACCCACGCAGGCGCAGCAGGCCAAGCTGGCTGCCATGCTCCGCACCGTGCCGGAAGACCCTGCCGGCGGCGGGCACGTATCACTTGCCTGGCCGCTGGCTGCCATCTCGGATCCTGCCGGCAGTGCCATGGGTTTCATCATGCCGCGCCTGAACACGCGTGAAGTGCGCGCCCTGCACCAGATCTATCACCCGGGTAGCCGCCGGTCGAGTGCTCCCGGGATCGGCTGGCACTACCTGGTGCGCGTGGCCAGGAACCTGAGCGCCACGGTCGCCGCGTTGCATGACGCAGGCTACGTGCTGGGCGACCTCAATGAAAGCAATGTCCTGGTCTCCGACCGCGCCCTGGTAAGCCTTATTGACCTGGACTCCATTCAGGTACGGGACGGCCGCACTGTCTGGCGCTGCCCGGTCGGGAAACTCGAGTACACACCTCCGGAACTGATCGGCAGGTCCTTCCGCGAGGTGGACCGCAAGCCGTCAAGCGACGTATTCGCCTTGGCCGTCCTGAACCACCAGCTCCTGCTCGAAGGATTCCACCCGTTCGCGGGTGTGTGGCAGGGGGACGCGGATCCCCCTGGGCTGGAGCAGAACATCCGGGCCCGGCGGTCTGCGTGGTTCGGCAACCGTCAGCTGACGCTGCCACCGGCCGCCCCGCCCCCTCGTGTCCTCGGCCCCAGGCTGCGGCGACTGGCCTCCCGCAGCCTGCTCGCCCCGGCCTTCGCCCGGCCCGGCGCGCGCGACTGGCAACGCGAGCTGGACCGCTTCGAGGCCAGCCTCAGGACCTGCACGGTCAACCCTTTGCACGCATTTTCCGGGAAGCTGCCGACCTGTCCGTGGTGCGCCCGCCGCCTGCATCTGGGCGTGGACCCGTTTCCGGCCACAAAGGAGTGAGGGCGCCCCGCGTGGACTAGAATTGCCCAATGACCAGAGGAAGCAGCACACCATGAAGGGCCTGATCCTGGCTGCGGGCCTGGGCACGCGCCTGAGGCCGATTACGAGCCTGCGCCCCAAGCCCACCATCGCAGTTGCCAACCAGCCGCTCATCCACTACGCCGTGCAGAACCTGGTGGACGCCGGCATCCAGGAGATTGGCGTGGTCGTCAGCCACGACACCATAGAGCACCTAAAAGCTAGCCTGGAGGATTTCCCCGGGGCCGATTTCCACTACATCATCCAGGACCCGCCGCGCGGACTGGCCCACGCCGTCAAGGTTTCGCGCGAGTTCCTTGGCGACTCCGATTTCATGATGTACCTGGGCGACAACCTGTTCGAACACGGCATCAGCCACTTCCGGCAGGCCTTCAAGCCGGAGGAGGGCGTGAACGCCGTGTTGGCGCTGGTACCGGTGGAGGACCCACGCCAGCTGGGCGTGGCTGTCGTGGAGGATGGGCGCATCACGCAGCTGGTCGAGAAGCCCGAGGTGCCGCCCAGCAACCTGGCGGTGGCAGGCGTCTATGTGTTCGACAGGACCATCCACCCGATAATCGACAGGCTGGAGCCCGGCGCGAAGAACGAATATCAGATCACCGACGCCATTTTCCAGCTCATCCAACAGGGCGGGCTGGTCCGTCCCGTGCAGGTGGACGGCTGGTGGAAGGACACCGGCAAGCCGGAAGACATCCTGGACGCCAACCGGTTGCTGCTGATGCGCATGGGCCGGAGCATCGTCGGCACCGTGGAGGACTCCGAGCTGAAAGGTGACGTGATTGTCGAACGCGGGGCAACGGTGCGGGGTTCCACCGTGTTCGGCCCGGCCATCATTGGCGCAGGTACGGTCGTGGAGAACTCCTACGTGGGTCCCTTCACCAGCATCGGGATGAACTGCCGTCTGCACGACAGCGAAATCGAGTATTCGGTGGTCGGCGACAGTACTGAAATCGCAGGCATCAGGGTGCGTATCCGCGAAAGCCTGATCGGAGAGAGCGTGCGGCTCCGCGGGCACCCCAAGCCTGGTACCCACCAGGTGATTGTCGGCGACCGCTCGGAACTGCTGCTGTCCGAACGCTGAGAACCGGGTGAGCGAGAAGGCCCGGGGAACTGTGCCTTCCGCAGGAATTCCGCCCGCAACCATCGTGACTCAGGCATAAGTCAGCCGGCTTCTTCCTCTCTATCCTTTAACCATTCATGCCCCGTCCCGGCTCCGCCAAGAGAGCGGGTGCCGGACAGGGAATGAGGGGGGATATACATGACGAAGAATCAGCAACTGAGTATGCGCGACATCCTGCTTGCACTGCTGGCCACGCTGCTGCTGGCCATGCCAGTGTTTGCGCAGGATAATGCGCCCGCCGACCCGGAATCACCCGTGGAAAGCCCGGCGCCAACCGATCCCGGTGAACCTATCGAGGACCCGGAAGAGCCTACCGATCCGGAGCAGAACAGCGAAGCGGATGAACGGTCCGACACTCCTGCCGACAATGATTCCGCCGACATGAACGCGACTCCTGCCCCGACGTTCGGCAACACCCGGACCATCGAGGTCCCGATTGAGGACGGCATGCGCGAGTTCACGGACGTGGCCTGGCTGCGCGTCCTGAACCTGTCGCCCAACGTCGGCAGCGTGGACTTCAACCTGGTGTACACCGACGACGAGGCCATGAACCCGAACATCCCGGAATTCATGCACGCCGTTGAATACGAGGGTCACGGCACCTACATCGAGCTGCCCGCCGGCAACTACGAGCTGAACCTGTCGGGTCTGGCTGAGGACGAGCTGAACTTCAGCGTCAACGGCGGCCGCTACTACACGCTTGTCGTGACCGGCCTTGAGCTTCCGCCCGAAGCTGTCGAGGACGAAGCGGACTCTGGTGGCTTCATGGGCTGGATCCGCGGCATCTTCGGTGGTGAAGAAGACGGCGACGCCTACACCCTCGACCTGATGCTGCTCGAGGACGACCTGTACCAGACCAACCTGGAGACCGACACCATAATCCGTGTCGTGAACGCCGCGCCTGGTACGGAAGCGGTGTCACTCGCAGTGACCGGTGAATCCGGCACCCTGACCGGCAGCGCCGCCTACGGCAACGCCACCGGCACGAACCGCGTGAACGCGGCCGAGTTCTCCGGCCCGCTCGAACTGCGACTGGGCAACTCCCGCGCAGCCACCATCCCGCTTGAAGATGTGAGCCTGGTCCCGGGTACGATCAACACCGTGTTCCTGGTCGGCACTCCGGTTGAGGATGCACCGTTGCGCGCGCTGGTACTCACCACTCCTTCGTTCACTGACCAGTTCTGATAGCTGAACTGACTCGCCTGGCCGCTCGACGGCCGAGAGAAGGGGCGCCTCCTGAAAAGGGGGCGCCCCTTCTTGTCATG
>CAYMUK010000008.1:0-21197 GCA_964393655.1 uncultured bacterium
AGTTCGAAGAACATGACGTACTGGGGCACCAGCGTGGCCTGTGCCGGCAGCATCAGCGTGCCGAGCATCAGGGCGAACACGATGTTCCGGCCAGGCCATTCCAGGCGGCTGAACGCGTAGGAAACAACCGTCAGGCTGGAGACGGTGCCGAGCAGCACCATCAGGACGGTGAAGAACGAGTTGCCATACGCCCGCCAGAAGTTCCTCTCGCCCAGCAGCTTGCTGTAGTTCTCCCACTGCGGGTCGTCGGGCAGGACGCTGAGCTGCGGCTGCTGGACCTCCTCGACAGTCTTGAGCGAGGTGCCGGTCATCCAGGCGACCGGGAACAGGAAGAAGAGTGACGCCGCGATAAGGATCGCGTAGATGAGCGCGGGGCCGAAGAATCGCCTAGTCATAATGAACCCACCTGCTGAAGCGGAACTGGAGGACGGTGAGCAGCACGATGATTACTGCCAGGATCCAGCTGGCCGCGGCGCCCTGGCCGATTTCCAGCTGCCGGAAGGTCCTGACGAACAGGAAATAGGCTGCAGATGCCAGGCTCTGTTCTGTCTGGGTGTTCTGGATCAGGTACACCGCCTCGAAGGTCTGGAGTGCGGCTATCAGGCCAATGACGATGTTGTAGAAGAGCGCCGGCGAGATGAGCGGCAGGGTGATACGCACGAATTTCTGGATCCGGCTGGCGCCGTCCACATCCGCGGCCTCGTAGAAGCTGCGGGGCACGCCTTTGAGTGCGGCGAGGAAGATGAGCATGCCGGCGCCACTGCTCCACATGGTTATCAGGATCAGCGACGGCTTGGACCACAGCTCGCTGCTCAGCCAGAGCGGCACGCGGTTCTGGTCCGGGAACTGGGCGGTCACCTGCCTGAAGAGCGCGAAGTGGTGGTTGGCGCTGCCGGCCGCGGCGGCGGCGGCGTCGAACGACTGGAAATAGCGGATGCCATCAAGCGTCGCGCCGAGTGCCAGCAACAGCATGAACAGTGCGGTGGCGCCAAGGAGCCACTGCCGCAGGCGCTTGCCCGGGTTGCCCCAGCCGATGAAGGCGGCGATGGCGGCGATTATGGCCAGCAACCAGAGTGGTGACATCGCATGCTGTGCGAAACCGTTGCGCAGGTAGTCGTAACTGCCGGGGTCGACCAGGCTTGACTGCAGCGTCAGCAGCCTGAAGGTGGTGAGCAGCCGGTCAGGATCGAACAGTTGGGGTACCAGCGAGCCACCGGCAACGAGGCGGGCGAGCAGCACCACGACCAGCAGCATCCCCAGGATCTCGGTTGTGGTGCGGGCGATGTTGCGGCGTGTCTTCACGTCGGTGAGCAGCATCAGCGTGAGGAGCAGAACGCCCAGCAGGGCGGGCAGCACGTACATGAGCGGGCCGACGGAATCGTTGCGGGTGACGCCGATGAAGAACGCGTTGAAGCTCTCCATCGTGTAGATGAACGTCCGGTAGATCCAGTCGAAAGGTGCGAAGGAGTCCGCGATGTTGCGGAGCGTGATGTTCACGAAGCCGCCGTTGCTGGCGAACATGTAGCGCCAGGCGAGCAGGATGGCGGGTCCGCCTGCCAGGATGACCGGCACGTAGAAGATCAGCCGGAACAGGCCCATGCCGCGCAGCGGTGCGGCCACCAGCATCGCCATTCCCAGGGCGGTGACAATCTGCAGCGGTACACCCACCACCGCGTAATAGAAGGAGTTGTACATGGCCTGCATGAAACGGCGTCCGTGGGCGCCGACGGCCCCGAGCAGTTCACGGTAGTTCTCCAGGCCGATCCACTCGGCGGGGTTGCCCAGCTTGTAGTCAGTGAAGCTGTAGTAGAGCGAGGCGATAGACGGCCCCAGCACGAAAATAATGAAGCCAAGCAGCCAGGGCGCGGACATGAGATAGCCCCAGAAGGTGCGCCGCTGTGTCATGAGACTGGCGCCACGCCAGCGCACTATGCGTTGCGCCAGCAAGCCGGTCAGCAGACTGCCGGTGACGATGAAGGCGATGGTTCCGAAAGACCAGTAGAGGTTGTGGAGTCGGGCCAGGGTTGCGGGATCCATTGGTCGCGGCCTGTTCCTGAGGTTGCGGGTCGCGCGCGCCCAGGAATGCCGCGCGCGACCCGCAGTTCAGGACTCAGAGGAAGCCGTTGTCCTCCAGAATTGCGTCGTACTCTTCCTTCATGAACATCTGCGTGTCTTCCAGGCTCTGCTGGTCGCTCAGGAACAGGGTGACCTGCTCCACGATGAGAGGACGCAGCTCCGCGCTGGCGCGGATGTCGCTGAAGGCGCGGCCGTGGTCGACGGCGATGTCAAGCATCGCGTCCCAGACCGGGTCTTCACGCAGTGACTCCCAGGCGTCCTGGCGCACGGGTGTGTAGCCGGCGACCTCGCTGAGTGCCACGGCATTCTCCTGGCTGGTGATGAACTTCAGGAACTCGGAGGCCAGCTCCGGGTCCTCGGCGTAAGCGGGCACGGAAAGCCAGTCGGTGAACACCTGGATCAGGGGTTCGCCGTTCTCGCCAGCCGGATAGGGGGCAATGGTGATGTCGCTCCAGAGCTCGTGGCTCGTCGGGGGCATGTTCCACATCGGGAAGATGCCGCTGATGACCACGTCCGAGGCGATGGGCCAGCCCTCGATGGGTGGCAGTCCGGCCGTGAGTTCGGTGGGCTGGACGGCGCGGCGGCGGTCGTACATGAACTGCAGCGCCTCAGCGGTCTGTTCACTGTCGAAGGCGCTGGTGCCGTCCTCGTTGTAGAGCTCGCCACCCGCACTCCAGAGGTAGCCGATGAACTCCTGCGAGTCGAACAGTCCTCCGCCAATGTCCATGAAACCCATCTTCGTCATTGCATTGTCCTGGACATTCGAGTTCGCCTGCACAAAGGCAAGGGCGTCAGAGAACGTCAGGGGCGGCACGGAAGCCGGGTCCGCTGCCAGGTCGGCGCGGTAGAAGATCGGCCGCGGGCTCATGAGCAGCGGCAGGCCGCGGAGCGAACCGTCGAAAGTGGCGACATCAAGTGCCGCGGGCAGGAAGTTTGAGAGCTCCTCCCAGTCAGCAAGGTAGGGGTCGAGATCCGCGAGCAGCGGACCGAAGGCGGCGGCATACTCGGAGCCCAGATAGACAATGTCAGGGCCGCTTCCGGTGGTGATCCAGCCGGCCACGGCGGCATCGAAGTCGCCCCAGCCACCGGTCAGGATCTCCAGGCTGACGTCCGGATGTGATTCCTGGAAGGCCGGGAAGGCTTCCTCCTGGAACCAGGTCATGGCGTCCTCGGTGAGTCCGGTAATGTAGATTTCCAGCGAACGCTGGGCAAAGGCGGTGCCCGCGAGCAGCAGGGCGGTGCCGGCGATGGTGGCAAACAGCTTCGTCTTCAAGGTAGTTCCTCCTGGCGAGAAGTGTGACTGCTGGACCTGGACTGCAGGCTGCATCCTCCTGTTCCGCGTTAGTAAAGACGCTTTACTTACTGTTGTGGTTGCAGCTTAGAGGCTAGCTGGTTCCGCTGTCAAGTGCGACATGAGCGGGCGGTACAATTGAACTGCTGATGGCCTCCCCAGATGACAGCTGGTCCTTCCCGATATGGCGCTGGTCACTTGCCTGCTTCATCCTGGCCGCGGCGACCGGGGTGTTCATGCGCTTCGGCCTGGTGCACGGCTTCCCTGGCGACCTGCTTTTCGGCGACGTGCGCCACGCTCATTCGCACCTGATGTTCTTCGGCTGGGGTACGCCTGTCCTCATGCTGCTCCTGCTCAGATTCGCGGGTGACACGGGCTCACGGGCCGCCCGCCTGCTCCTGGGTTACACGCTGGCGATCGCTCTGGCGTCGTTCCTGCCTTTCCTGCTGAGTGGCTACCGCCTGCTGCCGCTGTTTGGCCGCGAACTGCCGGTCTCGATGATGACTGCCGGCCTGAGCGGCCTGGCCTGGCTGGGCTTCCTGGTGCTTTACCTGCAGCGCTCGCGCTCCGGCAAACCCTCAGCTCCCCGTGCTTACTTCGGGGCGGCCAGCCTGTTGCTCCTCGTGTCCGCGATTGGCGTCGGGGCACTTGCGGTAGTGGGAATCCAGGGCGGCACGCAGCAACTGATCAACGCACTGGCCATCTTCTACGTCGAGACCTTTGCCGAAGGTTGGTTCGGCATCGCCCTGATTGGTGTGGCCTACCGGCTGCTGCCCCGCGTAAAGAGCGGCAAGGCAGCCACCGGCGGCCTGGCGTTTCTTGCCACCGGCCTGGTCCTGCGCAGCACCGCGGACGTCTTCGCCAAGATTGGCTTCGACTCTCTGGAGCCGCTCGTCCACTTCGGCAGCGCCGCGGCGGGCGCCGGGCTCCTGCTCACCCTGGCGCCGCTGTGGCCGGTCCTGCGCTCCCTGCCTCCCTCGCCCTGGCACCTGTCACTGCTGCTTCTTGCAGCCAAGGGCGTGTTCGATCTGCTGCTGGCAGTACCCGAGCTGTCCGCGCTGTCCGATGCACTGGGCCTGCGCGTGTTCTACCTGCACGCATTCCTGCTGGGTGCCGTCAGTATCGGGCTGATCGCCGCAGCACGGTCCCTGTGGGGCAGAGCAGCCTTCTCACTCCCCTGGCTGTTCAGCGGCACCGTGCTGCTGATGCTTGGCGCCCTGCTGCCAATAAGTGGCGCCTGGCCGTCCGCGTGGGCAGGACGCTGGGCCTTCGAACTGGCAGCCTGGACCAGCGCGGGACCGGTGCTCGTCGCACTCATCGCGCTGGTCACTCAACCCAGAAGTTCACCACCTGGAATGCCTGTCCGTCAGGACTAGCCGGGTCACCTACCCTGTGCATGTAAGTGAACATGCCTGCCTTGTACACCGAACCCCTGTTATCCACATCCATCCCGCCGATGCTGCTGCCAACCATCATCGAGGTTC
Organism: uncultured bacterium; assembly: GCA_964393655.1. Classification (GTDB taxonomy): domain Bacteria; phylum Deinococcota; class Deinococci; order Deinococcales; family Trueperaceae; genus CALDPK01. Next base: position 4,852 of record CAYMUK010000008.1, read on the forward strand.
CCGTGGTGAAGGTCACGGAGTCGGATTCCCCGTCGCCCATGGTGAGCTCCACGGAGTTGCCCGGAATGGACATCTCCACGCTGTGGTCCATGGAGACACCCGTTGTCTCGCTGCTGAAACTTGTCGTGCTCACCTCGATCCCCATCTCCACCGAAAGGTTGCTGCCCTGCGGTGGCGCCACAGCGGCATGCTCGAGGAAGGTGCTGATGCCGTAGTGCCCGCTGTTCACAAGTTCCCTCAGGTCGTTCTTCTCCGGCAGCGACATGTAGCTTCCGGGATCCCCGTTGGTGTGCGGGAACAGCGAAGCCAGCTTCAGGCTTCCCTCCGGCACCCGGTCATCAAAGTACTTGAAACTGACCAGACGCTCCAGCGGCGTACGCGGCATCAGCACCCTGTACTCCTGACCCACCAGCCAGGGTTCATAAGCGGCGACAATCTTGTAGTCGTAGGCGTCGTACGGAAAGCTGGTGAAGTGCACGGCGTCGGTCCCCGCGGTGGTGTAGCGGGTCGTGAACGTCGTCTCATAAGCGGTGCCCTGTACGGATTCCAGGAACCTGGTCATGGTGTTCGAATAACCGGCCTCGAAGTCGATTGGACCCAGGCTGAAACCGACGTTTTTGCCGAGCACGACTCCCGAGGTGACGGTTGTGGTGCCGGCGAACTCCTGACCGCTGGTGGTACCGGTCCCGAAGCTGGTCGTGGCAGCAGCCGGGTCCTGACCCAGCGACTCGTCGTACGGCGGTGCGATCAGCACGGCCAGGATGATCGGTTCCGTCAGGAGCACCTGATGTGAGCCGGGAATGAACTCCACGACGATCCCGTCCCGGTCGTTGTCGTACCCCAGCAGCTGCGGATAGGCGGTGCGGTCACCGTGCGGGTTCGGGAAGCTTTGCAGCCATTCGCCGAACCGCGCCTGGTCACCCTGACCGCGAATCTCCAGGTCACCGTCGCTCGTGTAGAACGCTATTTCATCAAAGCCGTCATTATCGAAATCCCCTACCGCGATGCCGGTGGTGGCCTCAGCAAAGTGACCGGAGTTGTCGAGTGACGCGTAAACCTCGCGGCCCAGCGAATGCACCAGCAGCAGCTGCGGCTCGGTCGCAACCGGCTCCCCGTCCTCTTCGTCGGGGTCCTCGATGCCGAACCGGAATATGCGGTCATTGGCGAGCAGTTCTTTCGTGTAGCCGCCGTCGTAATCAAGGGCGTTGGCGAAGACCTCGTAGACGAGCCCGGGCATTTTGTCGCACTCGCCGACCGTGACCGTCTCCGCCAGGCTGATCAGCTCGGTCCAGGCTCCGCCCGTGAACAGCAGGTCGTCGTAAATCTGGTAGGCGAACCTGTATGGCGCGCAGAAGTCATCACCTTCCGGAAAGGCCAGTATGCCCGTGAACGCCAGCTCCTCGAAGCCGTCCCCGTCGAAGTCACCGAACGTCGCGTCGGCAGTGATGAATGGCTGCGTCGACCCGTCTGGATGAGTGAACAGGAGGGTGTCCTCGTGCAGGATGTCAAGCGACAGTGCACCGTCCGACTCCTGCCCCAGGACCCAATAGACGACCTCGGCGTCCGGCATGGGACTGCTGTTTCCTTCGATGGACCGGAGGACCAGCGCCAGCTGCTCCTGGAAACCCTCCGTAAAGGTGCCGCTCGCCAGGCGCACGGACAGCAGGTCGCTGCCATAGGGAACCACCTGGCTGAACGCCGTCTGGGCGGCGGCCATGTCCCCTGCCCGCTCCTGCATGTAGACGAGCAGACGGAGTTCCCTGTTGACGCCGGTCGAATCATCGTCGGTCACGACCGCCACGGCCAGGTCATCGAGGCCGTTGCCATCAAGGTCGGCAACAACGGCCTCCACGTCCACAACCCGCAGGAATCCGAGTGACTCTGGCCCCGGCAGCCAGCTGTCATCCCGGACGAAGGCCGAACCCCTGCTGGTCAGGTAGCTGTGCAGGAACCATTCGCCACCTGCACCCGGTCTGGCGTGGACGACGACGCCTTCCTGGAGGTCATCGCCATTGAAGTCCCCGGCTGCTATCGCCCTGGTGCTCTGGGCACCGGGCTTTCCGTAGCTGGCGTCCGGTGCGGCGGCGTGGGCCAGCCGGTAATCACCTTCCTCGTACGCGTAGCATTCGACGAGCGCGGAGCGCGCCTCCATCTCCAACAGCGGCATGGACAGGACCCGGGCGGCTTCTGACTCACCCACCAGGGTGTCCAGGCAGTCAGCGCCGATACCGGCCGCGAACAGTTCCGACGGTGCGATTCGGGCGCGCAGGCCAAGAGGTGAGTACTCGTCCGACACGCTCACACTCGCGGAGAGCATGCGCGGCTTGTTCTCCTCGTCCGCAGGGTCGAATCCAAGTTGGCTCAGACGGGCCCTCACGGTATCTACGGGCCCGGTTGGTGGTGTCTCCTCCGGCAGTGTCGTGACCGGAGGCGGAATGAAGCCGCTGCCGTCCGGTGGTGTTGGACCCTGGGGTGCGCTGGTGCATGCGGCGACCGCAAGGGTCAGCGGAAGCGCGATGAGCAACGACATTCTGGCGATGGTGCGTTTCATGTTCGTTCCCTTCCGGGCACCGGTCGGTACCCGCCCAATCGGGCAGCCTTGGCAAGCTGCCGCAACCTTAGGAGAAGGACTATCATCCGGCTATCACGCGGGTATTGGCGGGCAGCGGCTATGATTCGTGCATGGCAGGTCCGAGGCGCCAATCTCCCGTGCGTGACGTGAGTCCCGAGTTGGCCCACTGCTCCACGGAGCGGCGGCATGAACTCCTGGGTCAGACGCAGTTCTTCAGTCAACTGGACGAGACGGGAATCGACCGCGTGAACGAGCTGTTCCGCGAGGTGCACTACAGCCAGGGCGACTGGGTCTTTCGGCAGGGGGATCCGGCTGCGGAGATGTTCGTGGTCGCGGCCGGGCAGGTGAAACTGCTGCAGCACGGCGCCGAGGGCAAGGACGTGCTGTTCGAGCTGGCGGCGGCCGGCGACCTGATAGGCGCCACTGCGGCGATCGGCAACACGACATACGCCGATGCCGCACAGGCCCATACGGACACGTGCCTGCTCCGCATCGCCAGCAAGGATTTCCAGAGCCTGCTGCAGGAAGAGCCCGGCATCGCGCTGAAGGTGCTGGCTTTCGCCGGTGCCCAGCTGGAGCAGGCCAGGTCCCAGGTGCAGGGTCTCACCAGCGCCACAGCGGAACAGCGGCTGGCCAGGACGCTGCTGAAACTCGCGGACCGCCACGGCGAGCAGGGCGAGGACGGCGTGCTCATCCAGCTGCCGCTGCCCCAGCAGGACCTGGCGGCGATGACGGGCACGACAGTCGAGACGGTCAGCCGCATCCTGGGCCAGTTCCGCCGCGACGGCCTCATAGCCAGCGGGCGCCGCTGGGTGGCCGTCAGTGACCTGACCAGGCTGGCCTCGCTGGCTGCGGACCCGTCCTGAGAGTGCGATTCACGCTGCTTTGACGCCCGTGCGCTACTCTGCAAGGCATGAAAAGACTCGCAATCCGCTTCGCGCTGTCCGCTCTTCTCCTGTCTTGTGCTGCCTTCGCTGACGACCTTAACGATGTGACGGCGGAGTTTCTGGCCCTGGACGCCGGCTACGCCAGCGTTGACACCATGGCGCTGGAGGCGGCCATCGAGGCGCAGCTGCCGGACACCGGTTCCGTGTTCCTGGCCAGCAGCCAGCTGAGCCCGCTGGCCAAGGCGCTGCTGGCAGCGGAAGTGCACGACGGACCGCTCTGGCTCTACCGCTATCAGCTGCAGCTGACGCTGGAGCACGTCTCGGCTCCTCCCGCCGCCGATCCCGTGCCGGTCCTGCTGGTCGACCTGAAGCGCTTCAACCTGGGGCCGGCGCAACACGCAGGCCTGGTGGAGGAACTAGGTGAGGACGTGGTGGCACCAGTGGAGGAATTCGGTAGCGGCCCGCACACCGCCTGGCGCCTGGTGCTGAGCCCGGTGATGGGTCAGCCTGCCGCCATCCTGGATGCATCCCGCCGTGAACTGGATGACGCGGAAGCCGCCCTGGCCACCTGCCTGGGCGCGCCCTGCCTCGAGCTGTACCCCCTGATCGAGGAAGCCGCGGTCTGGCAGGACCACGAAGCCGTGTCGGCCGAGGCCGTGGATTCGCTGCTTACCGTCCCGCACCCGGGAGCCATGCTGGACATGCTGGCGAGCCACTGGGGCTTCGATCCCTACCAGTCCGAAACCACCGGTCAGGTGTTGGCTGAACTGCTGATTGAAACCGCTGGCGCCCAGGACGATTTCATCGATGTCGCACTGCGCCAGGGTCCCCTGGCCGATGATTCGCTGCTCGCTGTCTGGCAGCGCGTCTACGCGTTTCCGGGCGCAGGCGACGGGCCACAGCTCTACACCACCGAAGCCTACGAATGCCGGCGCGGCCCGGACACCTTCGCCGGCCCCGGGGAGTTCTGCCTGTAGTTCAGCGTTTCAGTCGCTGGCACCCGGTGCCGCCACCGCCACTGGCGGCACCGTGGAACTTTCATCAAGCCTGACCACGGCGACCCCTGCCAGGATGAGCACGCCGCCCACCAGCTGCACCGGCATGGGCATCTCGGCCAGAAGCAGCCAGGCCCAGAGCACGGCGAACATGACCTCGGACAGGCCGACAAAGGATGCGAGCTTGGAGCCGAGCCGCCGCGTGCCTGCGATGCCGGTCAGGTAGGCCAGCGACGCCGCCACGACACCAAGGGCCAGGATGTCCAGCCACCAGGGCACGAGGACACCGGCCAGCAGCACGTCAGCGGTGTTCCACTGCATGCTTACCAGGCCGAGAGAACCTGCCAGCAGCAGCGCCACTGCCCCGGTGGCCAGGCCGCCTGTGGCCAGCACGAGCGGCGGCAGGCCGTGGGAGTTGTCGGCGGAAACCACGTAGTAGGTCGCCAGGCCGGCCGCTGCGACGAGACCCCAGATCACACCGATGGGGTCGACCTGCACGGCTCCGAACACGTCAAGAATCAGGACCAGTCCGGCCACGGCAATGGCTGTCCCGACGATAGTGAGCGGCTGTGGCCGCTGCCCGTGCCGGAGCCAGAGCCAACCGACCACCAGGATGACGCCGCAGTACTCAAGCAGCAGCGCCACTGCCACTGACAGGCGTTCCACCGCCAGGAAGTAAGCCAGCTGGCAGCCGGCAACGGCGATCAGACCGAAGAGCAGCATTGTGGGCCAGCCTTTGCGCAGCAGGTGCCAGCGGCCCCGCATGGCCAGGAGCGCCGGCAGTGTCAGCGTGAGCGCGCCAATCGCGACGCGCCAGGTGACAGCGGCCGCCGGCGACCAGCCTGCCGCCAGCAATCCCTTGGCCAGTGCACCGGAAGTCCCGAACGCCGCCGATGAAATCACGGCAAGCAGCAAGCCTGTCAGCAGTTCCCTGTTCACGTTCAACCCTTGTCCCGGTGGCGATACCGTACCGTTCGTTGGGCACCGGTGGGCGCCCGCCTGATTCTATGCCGCAAAGCCGCAAACGGCCCCGCTCCGTCAGTCGCTGGTTTACCATCAGCCAGGAACTGGGAGTTGGACAATGCGCATAGCCTGCCTGCACGCGAGTGAAAGCAACATTGAAGCCTTCGAACTGGCCGCCGCCGAACTCGGCATCCCAGCGGGCACGCTCGAACACCTGGCGCGGCCCGACCTGCTGGCGGCCGCCGAGGAAGCGGGAATGGTGACCCCGGAGATCGCAGAGGTTACCGCTGCCGTGCTGCTCGGTCTCGCGGAAGCGGCTGACGCTGTGCTGCTCACCTGCTCCACGCTTGGACCTGCCGCGACTGTTGCCGCGGGCACCAGCAAGGTGCCGATTATCCGCGCAGACGCTGCCCTGGCGGCCGAGGCCGCCGGCGCGGAAGGCCAGGTTGTGGTGCTCTGCGCGATCGAGGCGACACTCGAGGGCACCAGGGAACTGTTCCTGCAAGCCGGCGTGGACGCAGACGCCCGACTGGTGCAGGAAGCATGGCCGCTGTTCAGGAGCGGCAACCTGGACGCTTACGCACATCTTGTCGCCGCAGCTGCGGACGACGCTTACGCCTCGGGGGCGGACCTGGTAGTGCTGGGACAGGCGTCCATGGCCCCGGCCGCCCGTCTGGTCACACGCGGTGCGGAACCGCCAAGCACACCGCTTGCCGGACTCAGGTCCGTGCTGGCCGCAGTAGCGGGCACAGGCACCTGAGCGCACACAGGTGCGGTTTAATGCGGTTCATGAACAACTTGCCATTCAGGCTTGCAGGCATCTGCCTCGCCTTTCTGCTCATCGGGCCACTGCAGGCGGTCGCCCAGGAAACCGCGGTCACCGTGCCGACTGACATCCAGCTGGTGGCGGTGCAGATGACTCTGGACCTGAACGATTACTGGACGCAAGAGGCGTTTGAAGCCAGCATCCGCCGGCAGATGGAAGCCGTCGCGGCAGCTACTGATCCGGATCTGCCGACGCTGGTTGTCTTCCCCGAAGACATTGGCCTGATGCTGGTGGTACAGGGGATGGAGGACCGGCTCGCGGGAATCGATTCCATAGAGGAAGCCATCGGCACCGCAGTGCGCTCACAGGTGCTGGCCCTGTCCTGGACGCGCCTCATCCGCTGGAAATCGTGGGTGCCGGCGCTGCTGCTGAACAGGAACAGGCTTATGGCCGAGAGCTACTTCGGCGTGTTCTCGGACATTGCCCGCGAGTATGGCGTCTACCTGGTGGCAGGTTCCGCGGTGCTGCCGCCCTACCGCATCGAGGATGGTGTCGTGCAGTGGGAACGCGGTCCCAGCCGCCACGTGGTCCACAACTCCTCCTACCTTTTCGGGCCTGATGGCCTGGTGATAGGCCGCCAGGACAAGGTGGACCTGATCGAACTGGAAACCGAGGCTGCGCTGAGCCTGACTCCGGGCTCGGTGACCGACCTCCAGGTGTTCGATACACCCCTGGGCAGGATCGGCATCGCCATCTGCCTCGACGCGTTCTCGGATGAAATCGCCGGGCACCTGCTGGGACAGGGGGCACAGATTCTGGTACAGCCCTCCGCCAACCCCGGTGCCTGGGACGACTGGCAGCAGGAGGACTGGCTGCGGAGCTCACACCTCATGGTGGCCGGGCACGGGCATTACGCCTACGCCGTGAACCCCATGCTGAACGGACCCCTGTGGGACATCTCCTTCCACGGCCAGTCCTCGATTGTTGCCCGCGGCGCCCAGGACACGGGCCTGGGTTACGAAGTGACCGGCAGCGCTCCCGGGTTCGTCAGCGTTGCCACCTCTGCGGACTCGGAAGAGATCCTTGTGGCCGTGGTGCCGCATCCCGACCGGCTGGACTGAGTTCAGTCGAGACTGAAGCTGCCCGAGCTGGTCCGCACCCTGAGCTCCGGGCCGCCGGTGCCGGTTCTGGCCTGCAGGTGGTTGCCGCCGCCTGCGGCCACGTCAAGGCCGTAGCGGTCGGCAACGCTCCACCTGCCGGAGCTGCCCTGGAAATCGATGGCCAGGTTGGCGGGTGGCTCGTCCAGTTCCACTCTCACCCGGCCGGAGCTGGTCTGCAGGTTCCAGTCGCCGAGCATGGTGATGGCCTCCAGGTCGATACGCCCGGAACTGGTGCGGGCTGTGAGTTCCGTTCCCGGCAGACCGGTGGCCTCGAGCCTGCCGGAAGACAGGTTGAAACTGAAAGAACCGGCTGTGGAGTCAGTGACCGTGATGGCGCCGGAAGTGGTGCTTATCGACGTGGCACCGCTCACTTCGGAGTCCTGCAGGCACACGCGACCGGAGCTCGTGCTTACCCGCAGGTCGCCACGCACGGTGAGCTCCTGCAGGCACACCCGGCCGGAACTGGCAGCTACTGTCAGGCCCCTCAGGGTCAGGTCGCTGAGCTCGACACGACCCGAGCTGGCGTTCACGTGCAAGGCCGGTTCCAGTTCCTCCGGGAAGGTTACCAGCACGGTGCTGCCGCCGAAACTGAAGAGCCCAGGCAGCCACCAGCTGCGCGAGACCCGGATGTTCAGCGTGCTGCCACTCTGCTGCACCTCAAGCTGCCTGCTGCCCGTCCGGCCCGTGAGTTCGACCTCGATTTCGCCTGTGTCGCCATGGGCGAACTCCACTCGGGTCGAGCCCGTATTGAGCCTGAGTTCCTGGATGCCGGCGGCTGAGACACTGCCCGCCGCATCGCCGTCACGAAAGTTGCCCCAGAGCAGGACCAGTAGAATTACGCCTGCCAGGAGCAGGAGCCAGCCGGCGGCGCTTGCTGTGGTCGTTCTGGTCCTCGGCCGGTCGAGTTCGGAGTCCCGGCGATTCAGCTCGTGGGGACCCGTCCTGTTCAGTTCGTAGCCGCTTGAGTCTTCTTCTGTCATAAGCACAGCCCTTCGGTGGCCGCAATCAGCCCGGATAGACATGACTCTATCCGGGCTGGAACTGTCGTTCCTCCACCAATGGGATGAGTCCCGCATTTGCCGACCGGCGCGTCACGCGTGCGGCAGTTGCGCCCCGCGTGTGCGGCAACGGCATCGTTTGCGTCAGTGCGGCGACGGGCTCAGCTGCGGGCGAGCCACTTCCTGACCATGCGGTGGATCTCGTACATGTGGCCCGATTCGTGCTCCACCAGGTGATAGACAATCCACTCGGGAGTGGCGGAGTAATCGTCCCCCTCTGGTGACCTGAGCGTGCGCCAGTCCTCAAGCGTCATCTTCTCCACATGCTCCAGGAACCTGCGCCTGGCTTCTGCCAGCAGCTCCATGTGCTCCGCCAGCGACTTGTCTGGCACGTGGGTGAGCTGTTGCTGTTCATTCCAGGCCGGTACCGGCAGAAGCGTGTCCATGTCGTCAGGAACCGCGCCCAGTTGGATGTCGTAGTAGAGCCAGCCGAGCTCCACACCGGCGATGTGATACAGGAGTGAACCGACCGAATTGTCATCATCATTCGGCCCGCGCCAATCCAGGAACTCCTGGCCGAAGCCAGCGCGTTCGATACGGCCGAGGGTATTGAGCAGGCCGGCCCGCAGGGTCTCCATGACGCCGAGCCAGGTTCCAACCTCGGGAGTCCGGGCGGGATACGGTTCAAGGGTACGGACAGTACGTTCCACCGCGGCTGCATCGCTCATTTATGGCCACCTCCGTTTTTCTGCGGTGATTGTTGCATACCGGCAGTCCGGGCGTGACCAATCAGCTATTCCTTGGACTTGATGACGGATATGCTGCCGTCGGTCTCAAGGATCGCCCACTTCACGTCCTCCAGTTCCTCCAGCCCGTTATGCCTCACCTCGGTGAGTATCTCCGAGGGCGTCACGCGTTCCTTGTCCAGGTTCGCGTAGATGTAACGGCCTGACTCCACGAGGACCACGGGCCGCCCCTCCACCGATTTCTCCAGCTTCGGGGACAGGTAGACAATCTGGGAGCTGATGAATACCAGTAGCAGCAGTGTCGCCACTCCAGTAAGGCCGTTTATGAGGGAGAAGTCTTCACCTCCCGGCATGGCCTGCGCAGCGATCTCCGGGATCAGCAGCAGCGTGACCATGTCAAGCGGCGACATGTCACTGAATTCCCGGCGGCCCAGCACCCGTAGGCCGAAGACCACGAACAGGTAGATGACCACAATGCGGATGACTATGTCCATGGGTACGCGCTCCGTGTCACGGCAGCACCAGCGTGCCCAGGTCGACTGTCACGGTCTCCTCACCGGCAGTTGCCGTCACCGGCCCTGAGTGATACCAGTACTCTGCAGCCCGCAGCTCGATGCGGACAGCCTGGGTCCCCCCGGGTGCGATGTCGGCCAGCTCAATGAGAATCCCGTCCGCATCGATGGCCGATTCGGCGGGCATGATTGTCAGCCCTGTATAAGCACGGAAGTAGTCAGAGTCCAGCGTCAGTGTTGCCCCGCTGATGGTCCCATCACCAATGTTGGACACGTTCAGGTTCATGCCAACTGGTCGCAGGTAGCGCAGCACCCGCGGGTAATCGACACTCAGGGCCAGGTTGCCGGACACCGCGGCGGCTTCCCGGCGCATGGCCGTCAGGCCACTGATTGCCAGGATTGGCAGAATCGCAAGAATGATGATTCCGCGTACGCGCTTCGCAGTCAGCACGAAACGGCGCGGAACGTTGTCGGTCCCGACCTGACCCACATCACCTGGCCCGTCCCGGCGCATGGTTGCCTCCTGCTGCGCAGTATCCGCCCAGCACGCGCCGGTCCGCTGTCAGCCAAACTGCTATTGGCTGTTCAGGCCAACATCATGAACAGTTTCTCGAATTCCGCCCGGCCATCGGCCTGCTGGAGCTCGGACTCGGACATGCTGTCCTGCATTGCACTGCTGATGATGACGATTCCGGCCCGGTTGAGGGCCTTGGAGGTGGCCGTCAGTTGTGTCACCACGTCCCGGCAGGGCTTGCCCTCCTCCACAGCCTTTATCACCGCAGCCAGCTGGCCCTGTGCACGCCGCAGCCTGTGCAGCACCCGTCGCTGGGCCTCAGCATCGATTCTCTCCATCACTCAGCCTGGGGGGCGCCTTCTTCAGCCTGGCTGGCCTGTTCGGCCACCTTCGCGTGAACTTCAGCCATGTCCAGGTTGCGGACCGCGTCAATGACCTGATCCAGCTGACCGCCGTTCAGGGCTCCGGGCTGTGAGAACACCAGCACTTTCTCGCGGAAGGCCATGAGCGTGGGGATGGACCGGATCTGGAAGGCCGCAGCCAGCTCCTGCTGGGCTTCGGTGTCAATCTTGCCGAATACGACGTCGTCGTGCGTCTCGGCCGCCTTCTCGAACACGGGCGCGAAGACCCGGCAGGGGCCACACCAGTCGGCCCAGAAGTCAAGCAGTACGATGTCGTTCCCATCGATGGTCTGGTTGAAATTATCTGTGGTTATCTCGGTAGTTGCCATGACACAGGATACCCCCCGGGGTGTATCCGCAATGTGTGCTGTGGCCCCAATCGTGCCGCAACCGGGCTACCGTGAGGGCATGAAGCAACCCTTGACCGCCCGATCATGGACCGACATCCCCGGCGGTACAGCCGACATCCGACTCGTAGCCTGCGACATGGACGGAACGCTCCTGGACGCTAACGGCAGGATCCCCGACCGGTTATGGGACCTCCTGGAGCAGCTGCCGGACCGCGGCATCACCTTCGTTCCCGCCAGCGGTCGCCAGTACGCCTCCCTGGCTGGAATGTTCGAGCAGGCCGCGGGCGAACTGTCCTTCATCGCGGAGAACGGAAACCTGGTGGTGCACAAACGCCAGGTGATATCCAGCAACAGTCTCGAATCAGGCCTCGTGCAGGAGGTCATAGGCATGGTCCGCGAGTCCGACCGGCATCTTGGCCTGGTGGTATGCGGGCTTGACAGCGCCTACGTGGAACTGGCCAATCCCGGGTTCCTGGCGGAAGCGCGCAAGTACTACGCCAGGCTGCAAGTCGTGAACGATCTGACCACTGTCAGCGACGCCATCCTGAAGCTGGCGATCTACGATTTCGACGACGCCGCCAGTGCCGCTGAAACGACCCTTGCAGAGGTGGCTGAAAGTCACCAGGTCGTGGTTTCCGGCCGAAACTGGGTCGACATCATGAGCAAGGGTGTCGACAAGGGCAAGGCGCTCCGGGCACTGCAGGCGGCTCTGGGAGTCAGCCCCGCACAGACGGCGGCATTCGGTGACTATCTGAATGACCTGGAGCTGCTGCAGGCTGCCGAGTGGTCATTCGCAATGGAGAACGCGCATCCCAACATCCTGGCGGCGGCCCGGTACGTGGCACCCAGCAATTCGGAACTGGGTGTCCTGCAGGTGCTTGAGCGCCTTCTTGATTGGGGACCTTCACGCGGCTGACCTCGGCGCGGCCATGGCCTTCCCTGCCAGCCAGCCGGTGGTCCAGGCACTCTGGAAATTGAATCCGCCGGTTATCCCGTCGATGTCAAGAATCTCGCCGGCGAAGTGCAGTCCGGGCACAAGCCTGCTCTCCATGGTGGCGAAGCTGACCTCTTTCAGTCGAACACCACCGCAAGTGACGAACTCCTCCTTGAACACACCCTTGCCAGTGATGTGGAACCTGCCGGCATGAACCTCCTGCGCTAGTGAACTCAACAGCACCTTGGAGGCATCGGCCCAGCGCTGACCTTCCTGGGCCCCGGCAGCGGTTGCCAGTGACCGCCACAGCCGCTGCGGCAACCCGAAAGGTCCTGAACCGAGCACGGTACGGCGCGCGTCCCGTTCCTTAGCCTCAGTCAGCAACTGCTCTACTTCCTGCTGCTCCAGGTCGGCGCGCCAGTTGATGCTCACGCCCAGCCGGTAGTCCGCGTCGAACAGCAGGCGGGCACCCCAGGCCGAGGCTTTCAGGACGGCCGGTCCCGACAGGCCCCAATGGGTGACCAGCAACGGCCCATCATGCGCTTCCCTGGCACCGTCCAGGCTCACCCGCGCGTTGGGCACGGAAATGCCAGCCAGATCGTCTATACGTGCGTCATCGATGTTGAATGTGAACAGCGACGGCACCGGCGGCTCAATTGCGTGCCCCATGTCGGCCGCCCAGGCGTACGACCCGGGCGCCCCACCCGTAGCCAGCAGCACCCGGTCCGCAGAAAGCACCGTGCCGTCCTTAAGCTGCACGGAGAAGCCGCCGGCCGCCTCGTTAGTCACCCTCGTGACTGCAGTGCGCGTCAGGATCTCCACTCCGGCGTCGCGTGCCGCGGCCACCAGGCAGGCAATGACAGTTTCGGAATCGTCAGTGACGGGGAACATGCGACCGTCAGGCTCGGTTTTCAGCTCAACGCCCCGTGCCGCGAACCAGGCAATCGTCTCACGCGGACCGAATCTGGTGAAGGGTCCGCGGAGCGCCTTTCCGCCCCGCGGGTAGCCACCTGTCAGAAGCGCGGGGTCCGGCTGGTCATGCGTGACGTTGCAGCGACCGCCGCCGGAGATCCGCACCTTGGAAAGCACCGCTGCGCCGCGTTCCAGCATGGTGACGCGGGTGGCAGGCTCGGCCTCCTTGCAGGCAATCGCCGCAAAGAAAGCGGCCGCGCCGCCGCCCGCTATCACCACCCGGTTGGCCTCCCTTCTCAGGCCAGCGGTTCCGTCATTTCCAGCCGTCAACCTCACCTGCCTGCTTTATCCAGGATTTCATCTCAGCTGTGTCCGCCTCGTCCACAGACGTTACCTTGATGTAGCGCGACCGACCGGTGTCACCCTGTGGTGGTGGTGAGTCGAAATCGGCTCCACCATGAAAGACCGCGTTCACCGACACGTCGTAAGCGACCAGTTCGATGATCCAGCCACGGTCAGGCAACCCGTAATATGCCTTCTTCCACTTCAGCGCGTACTGGAGACCCGAATGCTCGTCACGGATCATCCTGTCCAGCTTCTTCACTGTCGACTGCAGGTCCGGCATCACGCTGTCGAGCCAGTCGGCAATCTCGGAATGACTGTCGGACGGTTCAGGCGGCTTGCGGCTGCTGGATGATTTGGTTTTCGAACCCATGGGGCACCTCCTCGGTTCAATTATGCTCCCCAGCATGAGAGAAGAGCGGCAGGTGGAAGCCACGGAGGCTCGAGGCCCTGCCAGTAAAGTAGTGCAGCACGACTCCCCAATGGGTGCTGTGACTTTTTCTGACGGTGCACCCGAAACGTAGCATCAGGCCATCATGAGACTTGCGGTGATTACAGATGTGCATGGCAACGCGTTCGCGCTGGAAGCCGTGCTGGCCGATGTGGCTGACTGCTCGCCGGAACTGACCCTGAACCTGGGCGACCAGGTGTACGGCCGGGCAGACCCGGGCAGGGCGTTCGAACTGCAACAGGCCATTGGCGCCGAAGAAATCCTGGGCAATACCGACGCCAGGCTGCTGAGCGGGGATCCGCTGAACGTGTGGCTGAAGAATCAGCTGCCCACTGGTGCGATTGACCACCTGAGTAGCCTGCCAACCACCTGCCGCCTGCTGAACGGCGCGGTGTTCGCCTGCCATGGTTCACCAAGCGATCCCGAGGGTCACCTGCTCTGGTCTTGGAAGGATGGGCCGTATGAAGCGACCCCGGCACCGGAACTGCGCGCAGTGGTGACTCCGCTGGCTGCCCAGGTAGTCCTGTGCGGCCACACCCACCGCGAAGCGTGCACCGTCATAGGCGACACGCTGGTGGTAAACGTTGGCGCGGTGAGCCAGCAGGTGGACCACGACCCGCGGGCCCGCTGGGCGCTGCTGGAGGAACGGGCGGGCCGTTGGTCCGTGGATTTCCGGAGGGTGTCTTACGACTGGGATGCGGCGGCCGCCTGGGCCAGGCGCCATGCACCAGATCCCGAGGATGAAGCCACCACCCTGACCGGTGGCGCTTGAGCGGTGTCTGCACTGGATAATGGAGTTCCAGTGAAGCTCTACCGCGCGGCACAGATGCAGGAGGCGGACCGGCGTGCGCCGGCAGCAGGCGTGTCCCTTAAAAGTCTGATGCATGCGGCCGGTCACGCGGTTGCCAGGGAGGCCGTAGCTGCATTCCCTTCCATTCAGCACTGGCATGTGCTGGTGGGTCCAGGGAACAACGGCGGCGACGGTTGGGTGGCGGCACTCGGGCTGCTGAAGCGTGGCCGGCCGACGACTGTCTGGGAGCTGGCAGTTGGCCGTGCCAGAACCGGGCCAGCCAGCAGTGCCCGGCAGGCGTTCCTGACTGTAGGTGGTAAGCACCAGCAGCTGATCTCACAGGCGCTGCTGGGGGAACTTTCCGCACCCGGGGCCGGCGTGATTGACGCTCTCTTCGGCAATGGCCTGAACCGACCGCTTGCAGGAGAGCTCCTGCACCTGGTCAGGTCGCTCGAGCGCAAGGCGATTCCGGTGGTCGCAGTGGACATACCCAGCGGCCTAGATCCCGACCTTGCCGAAACGGATGGTCCGCACCTGAGGTCCGACCTGACCGTGGCACTGGCCGAGCTGAAACCGGCCCATGTGTTCGAGCCGGCCCGGTCGGCCTGCGGCTTGATCAGGCTCGCGGACATCGGCTTTCCGGCTGCCGTTCTTGAAGCCTGTTCGGACATCACCCTTCTGCAACCGGCGGACATTGCCGCGCATCTGCCCCTTCTGAAGTCCTCCGGCCACAAGTACGAAGCCGGCACCATCTGCCTCATTGCAGGCTCGGCACGATACCGGGGCGCGGCCGAACTGGCTGCCCGTGCAGCATGGCGCAGTGGCGCCGGCCTGGTGACCCTGGTTTCGGACGGGACGCACTCCGGCGCCTGGCCGGAGACGATATTCGAGGCACACGACTGGTCAGCCTCCTGGCCACCTGAAGGCCTGTCCCCATCGCGCGCAGCCGCAATTGTGGTTGGGCCCGGCCTTGCTCAATCTGCTTTACGGTCACTTGCAGCCATCCTCGATTGGGCGCCCGGCCCGGTGATACTGGACGCCGCAGCCCTTACCCCAGACGCGCTCGCCGGGCTACTGCCGCTGCCCAGGCAGAGGCCTGTGGTGCTGACGCCGCATGCAGGCGAGGCAGAGCGCCTGCTGGCCCGCCTCCTGCCAGGGCGTGAGGGCCTGGTCAGGACTGATCCCTTGGCTGCCGCGGCCGCGCTGGCGAAGCACCTGCAGGTGACCGTGGTACTGAAGGGTCCGGCGACCGTCATCGCGGATGCAAGCGGCGGACTCGCGGTATCGACGCGTGGTCACCCGGCCATGGCGACCGGCGGGACAGGCGACGCGCTGGCCGGTGTGCTCGCGGCGACTTTGGCACGGCCGCTCACCGATGACCAGTTGTTCGGGCGGGTCTGTGCTGCCGTGGTGCTGCACGGCCTGGCTGGGGAGATTGTTGCCGCCAGTTACGGCGAAGGGCTGACCGCCAGCGATGTCGTTGCTGTCCTGCCTGAAGCGCGGGCTCGGATTGTTGCGTCTCGGGCGGATCCCAACCTTCAGTAGCCACTTGTCAGACTGTGTCTTAGTCTGGCAAACGGTCTTCGCCGTGAACTCTCGCCCCCAGCGCCATGCGAATCTTCAGCAACAACTCCCCGTGCTTATCCACAGAGAACGGATGGCGATGCCGCTCCTCGCCCGGGTAGAACCAGACGGGCTTGCTGCGGAACTCCGCTGCCTCCCACGGGTAGCGGGGCCAAATGTGTGCATGGAGTGCAGGATCCGTATTGCCATAGATGCCGTAGTTGATCCGATCGGCTTGGGTAACCTGCAACAGGGCGTCTCCCAGCAAGCTCATGTCCCGCATGAAACGGGACCGTTCGGGCTCCGCCAGGTCATTGAGGCTCGCCACCACCGGGTCAGCCAGCAGGAGTGTGTAGCCGGGCGGGTGCTGTTGGTCACCAAGCACGGCCCAGCCGGATTCCAGGCGCGCTATTACCGTCGGGTTGATGCCGGCACGCGCCTGTTCCACTCGTTCGTGAATGAGGGTTGACATGAGCCAGCCTAACGTCTG
>CAYMUK010000008.1:21297-26630 GCA_964393655.1 uncultured bacterium
CCACTGTTCATCGTGCAGTCTCCGTCGCCTGTCCAGTCAATGTTGACTGTTGCCTCCGACATACCGGACGTGTCCAACGCGAGTGCCAGGGGTCGCCTGGCTCCACCTGAATCGATCACTTCCGCACTGAGCTGGTACGGACCCACGGGAATGCCGCGGATGAGGTTGTCGTCTCCTCCCGTGACCACCGTGGTGAACGGCTCACCCCAGGTCCCATCAAGAAGCGGGCCGACAGGAGTGAAGGTGAACTCGACCTGCTCACCGCGTCCAGCGAACTGGAGCGCGTCATAGAAGTAGACGGCGCCGCCGAAATGCCCATCAATCGCGTCGTCCATGTCGCCAATTGGTCCAGTCAACTGCATTCGGAAGTTGCGTACGGCACCGTTCGCCGCCGTGAACGAGTTGTAATCCGCGGCCGAATCCATGCCCAGTCTCATGCAGATTCGCTGCCCGCCGTAGTCGACATATGTCCATGCCCGGGCGTAGTAGGGAACGTCAGGCAGGCTCTGGGCGAGGTAATAACCGTCGGCATCAGTCCGGAAATCGGCCTGGCCGGTCGTGAGTGCGGGCCGCAAGGTGACTCTTGCCCCCGCAATCGGGTTGCCCTGGGTGTCTAGAGCCCTGCCCGTGACAGTGCCCGCTTGCACATCTCCGGCGGGCTTGGCCGGCGTTGAGGCTGGAGCCGCCTGGTTGACCTCAGAAAGGCTGAGCCTGTAACCACCGGTCTCACCGGGGGAGAAGCTGGTGACGATCACTGTATAGGTGCCGCTGGCTGGCAGCGTGAAGGTCATCCTTACTCCGGAGCCGGCACCCGGACTGTCATCCTCCTGGGCAAGCGCCGTGTCACTGGCATCGACGATGATCAGATATGGGTCGAATTCAGTTGATGACAGTTCGACAAGTACCTCATCGCCTGCCGCACCCGAGAAAGTCACCCGGTCGAAGTACTCGCCCGTGGCCAACTGCTCGTCGCCCGGCCCCAGGGAGCCCGCGCCTGCGAATACCGTGGTTGTGAGGCTGAAGGCGATTGCGATCAGAAGGGTCGGCCACACCAGTCGGCTCCGATTCCTGCCCGCTGACATAAGGCGGCTCATGCCCCCGAATATTTCGTTTTTCATGTGCGAATACTACCGTGCTGGCACTGGCACCTGCAAAGCCTGCGACTGTATCGGCGATTTGGGCCCACAGTCGGTGGTCGGCTGGAGGGGCTGCCCTGGCGTCCCCGACCTGAACTGTGCCCTCCGCTCGTGTGGCCGCAGCCTGGCTGCGGGCAGACTGTGACGAGGGGGTATGAAAATGGGAAGCGACGACAGAAAAGTGCCTGGCATGCCTGGTAATGACGAGCGTGAGCGCCGTCCGAACCAGCCTGACGAATACGAGCTACCTGGCGAGGACCGCACCAAGGATTTGCCGGACGACTACAACGACGTGCCCGAGCCGCTGCACGACCGCGACGAGGATTCCGAGTCCAGCCTGGGTGGCACTACGGACCCTGAAGCAAGCCGGAACCGCAGGGACGGGCTCAAGAAGGACGGGCAGCTGGATCACGAGTCAGAGGACTGAACCCGAGGACTACTTGATGCGGGGCGCGGCTGGCTTTCCGGAAGGAACTCAGCCGCGCCTCGCCTTGTAAATCTGCACGTCCGCAATTACCAGGCCTGCGCAGATTGTTGCCATGACCAGCACACCTTCCGGCGTCTGCGCGAATGACGTCACCCGGACCGTGAACTCGGCGAAGGCCGGGGAGAAGGCATTGAGGACGAATGCTGCCGCCACCAGAAGTGCACTTGTAACTTGTGCAAAGGCCATGCCGAGGAAGTCGTAAAGCAGGGTGACCAGAGCTCCAAGGCCGAAGCCTGCAAGCAAGAGAGTGCCGAGCGCCCAGGAGCCGCTGAGTCTTTCGAATACGTCTGGGCCGGCGAACACTGCAGCAAGCACAACCAGAACAATGCCCAACGCGGTTGCGAACATTGGCAGCATAGCGGCACGGAGCAACCTGGCCCCAGCCACTACCACGGGCGCAATGGGCAGCATGCTCCAGAGCCGCTGCCGCCGCTCGCTACGCTCCACGTTCAGCAGCAGGAAGCAGCTGAACGGAGTTACAAGCGGCAGACCTAGCATCATGATCGCCAGCGCTGTGGCAGTACCGTTGAAACCGCCGGCCTCGACAAGTGGCCACCAGCTGACAACGAGCAAAACACTCAGCCAGGCGAGAGTACTCGCAAAGTTGTAGCGGAATTCGGCTGCAGCAATCCTAAGCATGGGCACCAGCCGGCGTTTCCCGAGTGTTGCCAATGGTGGCAGGCATGCCGGCCTTGAGTATCTGAACCGAAATCTCCTCAAGCGACATGCGGTTGGCGGCCAGCTGGCTGGCTCCAAGTGCGCGAAGCTGGTCCTCGAGGCGGCCGAAGTCGTGGGTGATTGCGCGGTGGAGCGAACCCTGTACCTGATGTTCGCTCAGCAGCTGCGCAGTCGCAGCAGGCAGTGACTGCAGGTCCGTGCGGAAGGTCAGTCGCCGCCAGTTTGCCTCCAGGTCATCGCGTTCGGTCTGCATGACCAGGCGCCCAGCACGAATGAACGTCAGCTCATCAGCGAGTCTGCTGACATCGGAGAGGATGTGCGTTGAATACACGAGTGTAGGACCCTCGTTGCCCAGGAACTCGAAGAGGACATCCAGGACTTCGCTCCTGACAAGGGGATCCAGTCCTGAAGTGGGCTCGTCGAGAAGGAGCAGCCGCGGTTGTTTCGCCAGTGCCGAGACCAGCGCGAGCTTCACCCGGTTCCCGCGTGAAAGCGTACTCACTTTCTTGTCCAGCTGCACCTCCAGGCGCTGAACCAGTCGGGCCTCAAGTCCGCTGGACCAGCCTGGATAAAAACCGGCAATGAACTCCAGGTTCCTGCGGCCCGTCCAGTTTTCAAAGAACGGTTGATTATCGGTGGCATAGCCCACATAAGCGTTCCGCCTGGAACTCAGGGGACCTTGGCTGCTCCCGAATACTCGGACGTGGCCGGAAGTCGAGCGGCTGATTCCTGCGAGCAAATCCATCAGGGTGGTCTTGCCCGCCCCGTTCGGCCCAATGAGTGCAAGCGCCCGTCCGGCCTCGACTCTCAAGTCAAGCGGCCCCAGGCTGAAACCACGATGCCGTTTGACCAGCCCGCTCACTTCGATGGCCGCACTCATGAAAGGACCCCGTCAAGAATGCGACTGATGCTGCCCAGCACATCAGCTGAACTCAGGCCCTCCGCCTGGGCCTGTTCAATCTGCGGCTGTACCGCTTCCTCGAACCTGGCCAGCGCCAACCGTCTCCGTTCATCCGAACCGAGCGCTTCCACAAAGAATCCCTTCCCGCGCCTTGCCCGGATTAGGCCGTGGCGCTCGAGCATTTCGTAAGCGCGCTGCACGGTGATGACACTCACCTTCTGATCGGTGGCCAGGCCGCGGATTGACGGGAGCTCGCTGCCCTCCTCTAGATCGCCAGAAAGGACCAGCGCCCGTATTTGTTGCACTAGTTGGTTTTGCAGTGTCTCACTTGATTGGTCGCTCAGGTTGAGAATCACGACCGGCCCCTACGTAACTGATGCATAGCCTGAGTATATACGCTATGTACAGTTTATGCCACGGGAAGGGCGAGTCAATACGGCTGGCACCGGGCCTGTCCGCGACGCGGCGTCCGGGAACACCAGGTATGCCCCAGTAATGTCAGCTCGTGCTGCCGGCTTTCCCGTGTGCCTACAGCCTGCAATGTGTCTGCCCAGAATCAGCGGTGACCGGAGTCGTAACCAGCAATCCGTTTCATGGCCGATCCGTCACCGGCATCACTGCGACGAATGACGGAGAAGGTGCCATCCGTCTCGAGTACCAGTGCCTCCACCTCTTCCAGCGAGCCCACGCCGTGACTGCGTACAGCGTCAAGTATTTCGTCGATCGTCACTCGTTCGGCTTTCATCGCCTGCTCCAGCAGGCGGCCGCGGAGGAGCAGCAAGGCAGGTTCGGACTTTACCAGGCGGCGAACAGTCGCCGACCTGACCGACAGCCATGTGATGAGGTATTGAAGGGCGAGCAATACGACGAAAGCCAGCACACCTTCCGCCAGCGCAACGTCCTGCGAAAGCAGGATGGTCGCCAGGATGGAGCCCAGAGCGATTGTGACTACAAAGTCGAAGGCATTCAACTTCGCCAGCGCACGCTTGCCGGACGTGCGCAAAAGAACGACCAGCGCCGCGTAGGCCAGGACGCCGACTACTGCGACCCGCAGCAGGCCCTGCCAATCATCAAAGAACATGACTACGCCGCATTCACGCGCCAAACTGCTTGAGATGGTGGTCCGCGTGCTTCCACGCGAAAGCGCCGACCTCGTCGTAGGAGAGTGGCCCGAAGAAATCGTGGATGAACGTTTCGGCGCTGTAATCAGCGTAATCTTCGAGGCTGGCCAGCCACGCGTCGCGGGCGGCCGTGAACTCGATCCCGGGAGCTGGAATCAGTGCCGGCATAGTGGGGACGTTGCGGGCCATGGCCTTGTCCGGTCTGAGCATGCGCCGCAGTACGGGTCGACCGACCAGCTTCCCCATCAATGTCTGCCGGTTGGGTTTGCCACTCTGGATCCAGCGGTCGAACAGTTCGCAGTGTCCAAGCATCTGGGCAACCGTCATCTTGCCCCACACAGGAACACTCTCGGGTTGCAGGGTTCTGATTCTGGCCGCAAGAGTCGCCCGGTCGTTCTCGCTATGCACGGTGCTGCTTGCTGCTTCCACTCCTGGCCTCCTCGACGCGTGAGTCTTCACCTGGTCAATTGCCGCTAACGGATGCCCAACTTTAACGTCCGACCAGGCATTGCGACCTGAGTAGCCGACTACCTCTTATCGAAGCCAGGCAAGCACCCTGTGGGCCCGGCCAGTGGCCACGTGGTGACGCTCGCGTATCGGTCCGCTCGCCCCGATCAGGATGGGTTCATCCCGGTGATTGGGGATGACGAACACGTTCGATGCCCAATCCGGATGACGTTCCACGAACGCGATCATCGTGCTGTCCGGCGAGAACGCCGCTCCGACGTGTGCGCCTGGACCGCCCGTCAGCTGATGTGGCTCTGAGCCTGGTGCGGCGAGGTCCTTGAGCATGAGGTCAGGCGTCACCCGATCGCCGTAGCTGTAGGCCAGCTGCGTTCCGTCAGGTGAAAGCGCCAGGTCCATGACACTGTCCGGACCGTCCCAGGGTTCACCCGCGAAACCGACGTGAACGTTCAAATCCAGTGTTCCGGTACTGACCGTCTCGGGGACATTGAGCTCCACGATCGCACCGTCCAGTTCCTCAACCCCCGGAGCGGTCTGGTCCTCTA
>CAYMUK010000008.1:26730-31302 GCA_964393655.1 uncultured bacterium
ACGTGCCGAACGTCAGCACAGCGGCGGCGTAGCGTCCGTCGGGTGAGAAGGCCAGGGCCGGCATGCGGCTCGTGTCGCTGGTGTCCGGCC
This sequence comes from uncultured bacterium, assembly GCA_964393655.1. Classification (GTDB taxonomy): domain Bacteria; phylum Deinococcota; class Deinococci; order Deinococcales; family Trueperaceae; genus CALDPK01. The sequence continues at coordinate 26,821 of CAYMUK010000008.1, forward strand.
ACTCGAAGTCGTAATCGAGCGGGTCAAAAGTCGTCAGGTCGTACGACTCCACACGAAACGGGTCAGCACCGCTTGTGAAGCGTGCCAGGTGGAATCGGTCCGCTACCATGTCGACAGCCGGCAGGGCGTTACCTATCGTGAATGTGAAGTGCTCATCCCAGCGTGGCGCCCCCGTGTCTGAGAGTTCCAGGGTCTGGACGACTCCTCCGCCATCCACCAGCAGGCGGTCACTGAGTTCTCCAGGTGGCCCGCCGGTACCGCCACCCTGAGCAGGTCCGCATGCCGCCGCGGTGAACATTACTCCGACGAACAGTGGGACTACTCTCTGCAGCTTCATGGGTGCAGTCCTAAGCGGCGCCAGGCGGGCTCACATGGCTGGAACGTCTTGGCAATGAAGGTCTCTTGCGTGGTCACGTGCATATCGCTCCTTCAGACCCAGCCTAGCCCGGTCCCGGACGCGCCAGTCGCGACGCCGGGCACAGTATTCTGTTGACATTCGCCGCTGGCAGCTAACTTGGAGGAACGCAATGAACTGGCATGGAAACCTGCTTTACGTCCGCGATTTGGACGCCTCGGTGGCCTTCTACTCTGAAGCCCTCTCAATTGAGGTGGTGGCCAGGCCCGCCCCCCACATCGCGGTACTCGGCCTGGACAATGGCCTGCTGTACCTGCATCAGGATCCGGATGACGCTCCGGAGTGGATGCGGGCCGCACTGGATTCCAATCACAGGGGAGTTGGCGTGATCTGCCATTTCGAGGTGGAAAGCATGGCGGACCTCAAAGAACGACTCGCACTGGCGGAAGTTGAGGTGTCCCACGGTCCGGTCGAGGCTCACGGCCAGCTGCAGCTGTATCTGTACGACCCGGACGGCTACAACCTTGTCTTCGTTGAGCAGCTGACAGGGCAACCCGGACTGAGCGCATGAGGCACTGCGAAGCGCACGGCACTCGCCGGCGTACCCTCTACACTGACTGATGGACGCACCAGACCAACTTGACGGGGCCGGCACCCTCACGCGGACTGCGAGTGGCTACCGGGTTCAGTTTCGGCGTACCTACGGGCGGCCACAATCCGACCTGTGGGACGCAATAAGCTCACCCGATGGTCTCGATAGCTGGTTCCCCACGCGATTGCGGACCGACGGCGTGGTGGGAAACCCGGTGACCGAGACATTCGAGGGCGAGGACGGCTCCCGCGAGGCTGCTCCACCCGGCACCCTGACGGCGTACGAGCCCCCGCACGTGTTCGAGTACCGCGTCGAGGGCCCGGACGAGGCACCCTACGCCGGGATGCTCGGCACGCAGACCATTCGCATGGAGGCACGAGCGGGCGACGATGCGGGCTCGAGCGAAATGGTCTTCACACATGATGTGACGACGCTGCCAACGGCGCTGGACGTGCTCGGCGGCTGGCACTTCTGCCTCGAGTACCTGGCTAAACACCTTGAGTCCGGGCGTGAGCCGACCCCCGAAGATTCCAGGCGGTTCACGCGCTACTATCAGGCTGCCTATGGGGACGCCAAAGCGTCGTAATCGCGCTCGGGTTGCCACTGGGCAGCAGCGTGGCAACAGCAGTCATCCCAAGTCCGCAGCCACCTCACTCCTGACCCACTCGAGGAAAAACGGGCTGTCAAAAACTACCCTCTCATCAGCTCTGGTTAGCAGTCCGCGCTCCGTAAGCACCTCCACTGCCTTGTGTATGGATGATGTGCCAGGAAGCGCATACTGGTCGCGCACTTCGGCAGAGTAAAGCTGCTCGACACCGAGTGCCACGACGCGCAACACGTCCTGTTGCTGGCCGGACAGGCTGTTCCACAGACTGCGCAACAGTGGCATCTCGCCGCGCACGACGTCGTTCAGTGCCAGCCTCGCGTCTTCCAGCCCGACCCTGCGTTTGGCTGCCAACCCCCGGAAGTAAAGCTGCCGTGCCACCTGAATAATGTCCTGAGTACGGGGGCCAGCGAGCCGGAGCAGCTCCAGGCCGACACCAGGTTCCACACCACTGCCCCTGGCCAGCCGCTCCTCCAGCCAGTCCGCAAACACATGTTCCTCTATTGGCCCCAGCGGCAGCAGTTCGAACATCTTGTAAAACGCACGCTTGGGTCCAATCAGGTCGTGAATCAGCGATTCCTGCGAGCCGGCGCAGATGAATGCCAGGTCGCCGTGACGCTGTATCACTTCACGGAGATGCCACTCTGAACTCTCACCTGCGAAGTTCCCGATGGCCTGGAACTCGTCCAGGACAACTGCTACCGGCCGCCGGGTGTCCTCGCCAATCTGGCTCAGGCGCGAGATCACACCTTCGAGAGCCCCCTGGCGCTGTTCCTCCGATGCGGTTCGCCGGTCCAGCCCAAAAGTGATGGCGGGCGGGCCGCCATGTTCATCCAGCTTGACCGTCACGCGCGGAGCCAGGCCACCGAGCAGGTCCTCGAGCCGCAGTTTCAGCCAGCGCGTCTCCATGTACAGCGAGCGAAGCAGGCGGGTGGCGACGTCGTAAAGGTTCGTGGCGGTAGAGATGTCGACACTGACGATAATGGGCTTCGGTCGCGCAAGATGTGCCAGGGCGGCCGCGTTGGTGATGGTCGAGCTCTTGCCCATGCGCCTCGGTCCGTACACAAGGAGGGACGAGCCGGAGAGCATCGCTTCCCTGATACGGGCCACTTCATCCTCGCGGTCAGCGAAGTGATAGCCAGTCACGTACTCACCTATGCGGAACGGATTGTCGCTGGTATTCGGCATGCACGTCCCTTTCCACCGACTGGCGATTCACTCAAAGGTAAGTCACTCTTTGGTGAAGTCAGTTGCAGCCCATGGTAGCAGATTCCGACGACAAACCAACATCGGATAAGCCAGGGCACGGATGGCCTCCGACCATTCTCTGTTGTAAAGTCAGGGCAGTTTTACCAACGAGTGGAAGTGAGTGCTTTCCGGGGCAGCAGGACGGAGCGGATAAATGAATATCCGGTCAGTTGGCGTTGCAGTTGTCAATTCTCAGGGGGTTGACTCAGGTGTTCTCGGTAGCTTGACTCACCTGTAGCTGGTTCTGTTTTACGCTTTTTGTGGTGTGGTTGTCCAGCTTCTGGCTTCGGGCCTGAGGGTTGCTCTGTAGCTGGGTCCTTCGATGGGGATTTGGTAGGCGTTGTGCGCGATTCTGTCTATCGCGCTTTGCGCGAGTATTGGATCGTCGAACAGAGCGCTTGACCCCGTCTGTTGGACAGCTTCCATAGGGTCTTAAGGTGTGTTCAAGAGCAGGGTCTACCGCTTACCGCTCCTGATTTGTGAACTGCCGGGGGTACCGGCCTGCTGTTCACTGCCGCATTGTAAACATCATCCGGGCATTGCCGGTTAAGACTCGAATGCTTCCGCTTGCCGTTGTAATACTCCAGGTAGACTTTCACCAGCTCCCGGACCTCCCGAAGGTCATCAAATGAGTGCAGGTAAATGCACTCGTATTTTAGGCTGCGCCAAAATCTTTCGATGAAAACGTTATCAATCCACCGGCCCTGACCGTCCATACTGATTTTGGCTCCTGCTACCTGGAGCACGCTGGTGAAGCTGTTTGACGTGAATTGAGCTCCCTGGTCGCTGTTGAACACTTCCGGCGGCCCATACGTCTCCAGGGCTTCCTCCAGCGCGTCAATGCAGAACCTGGTGTCCATGGTGTTGCTCAAGCGGGTGGCGAGGATCTTACGGCTGTGAACGTCCATGATAGCCACCAGATACCCGAAGCCTGATTGCATCGGCAAATAGGTTATATCGGCGCTCCACACCTGATTCGGCCGGGTAATTTCCACTCCAGACAGCAGGTACGGGTACACCCGGTGGCTATTGCCACTGCCAGGATTACTGGTCTTCGGCTTCCGGTAAATGGCAGTGATGCCCATAATCCGCATGAGCCGCTGGACCCGCTTGTGATTCACCACGTGCCCTTTGTCCTTCAGTTCATCCGCTATGCGGTGCCGACCCAGGAACGGCCTGGCCAGGTGAATCTCATCAATCAACCGCATCAGCTCAAACTCACCCGGCTTCCGATCCCTCGGCTCGTAATAGACTGTCGACCGGTTCAGACTCAGCAAGCGGCACTGCCTCGTAACGGGCAGTGTGTTCTCGCTATCAACGCGGTTAATCATGTTCTTTCGCTCAGGGACGCTCAGCGTTTGAGCACTTTGGACAAAAAATCGCGCTCCATAGTCAACTCACCAATCTTCGCGTGCAACTCCTGGATCACCGCCTCAGAATCCGAACTCTTACTGGCACCAGATTCGAACGCACCCTCAGCTGATTCCAGCAACTGCCGTTTCCACGCGCCAATCTGATTCGGATGAACCTCATACCGCCTGGCCAGCTCCACCAGAGATTCTTCTTCACGAATCGCTGCCAGAGCCACCTTCGCCTTGAAAGCCGATGAATGATTCCGCCTCTTCACTTTCACGTCCGTCTCCATTCCGGAAGCCTACCGCTTCCACCTTAGGAGACTGTCCA
>CAYMUK010000009.1:0-3951 GCA_964393655.1 uncultured bacterium
GACCAGAAATCGACCATGTTCTCCTGGTGCAGTTTCCAGCGACCCTCCAGCCGGTCGTTGAAAACGGGACCCAGCACCTCATGGCGGCGTACCCGGTCGTAGAAGGTGTACACCAGCAGCGTGATGTTCTCTTCCGTTATCCGGTCAGCCAGGGCTGTGGGTGAGCCTTCCTGAACAATCTTCTCCTGCATGCCTCCAAGGTAGCACCGCACCCCAGCCAGCCCCACGAACTCGGACACAACTGACCGACTTACCGGGGCGCGACCTGCCTGCCCCGGGATTCCCACCACGAAGGCAGGGCCGCCATGGCCGCCTCGTGCCCGATTGCAGTCAGTTCCTCGTAGCGGTCGAACTCCAGATTGCCGAAATCCCTGGCCGGGTAGCGGATGACCACGTCCGCCAGTGCGTCGGCGCCGGCTCCCAGATGCTTGGAACTCACCGAGGTGGCGCGAAGGAGCGTGCCGATGATCGAGGGATAGCGCCTGCTCCTGCCGCCTGGCGTCAACCGGTCCAGCAGGACCCGCCACCCGGAAACGCTGGGACCGAACTCGAAGGAACGGTTGCGCGATGCGCTCTCGGCATTGGAACCGATGACGGATCCGTTGCCGACCATGCTCCGCATGATGTCCACCGGATAGTTGTTCATGATGCCGCCGTCGACAAGAACCTCGCCATCCCTGACTATCGGGGTGAACACGCCCGGGATGGCCGAGCTGGCGCGGACGGCCTCCCAGAGAAGTCCGCGTTCGTGGATCACCGGCTCGGCACGCGTCAGGTTCGCGGACACGCAGGCGAAGGGGGTCCACAGGTCCTCGATCCGGGTCTCGCCGAAGATGGCCTGCAGAGTCCTGGTGACATTACGCGACTCGGCCAGCGCGACCAGCGGCAGCGTCTTGTCCAGCAGCATCTTCGGGTCACCGAAGGTGGTGGCGGCTCGGTAGCAGGGTTCGAACCGCTGGTTCAGGACATAGCTGCCGCCAACCACCGCGCCCATACTTGTGCCGGCCAGCATGTCGACAGGGATGCCGAGTTCCTCCAGTGCCTTGAGCAGTCCCAGATGCACGTAGCCGCGTGCGCCTCCGCCGCTGAGCACGACGCCGATGGCGCGGCCTGTCAGCCTGCGCGCCAGCCTGCCCGCGTCGGCTGCCTCACCCCGACGGAGGTGGTGGTGCGTCAGACGCGGCCTGGCATCCAGCCAGCGCGCCGTACCGACAGGCCGCACGCTGTCGTCCGGGTGCACCAGCACCAGATGCCGGGCCGCCGGCTCCCTGGAATCAAGCTGCAGCTCCACGGGCCCGGGTGCCGGGTCTGAAGCAGCAGCGGCGACCACGAGCACCTGATCCGCCAGTCCGAGTCCGCGCCGCGTCCACTCACCCGGCTCGCTCCCCAGAAGCAGGAGCACGTGTTCGTGCCTTTCTTCCATCTCGTTGAGCCAGTGGGTGAGCGCGGGATCCAGCGCGTCGCCGCGCGCCGTCTCAGCAGCTCCGTCCATCGCGAACCGCTCGTCCACCACTGCGCGGTCAATCGCTATGGCACCGGCCAGCTCCCGCTGCAGGATCGCCGCCACCTCCGCCACTGGCGCACCGGGATGGGCGGGGACCAGGGCCAGGGTGCGCAGGCCGTTGCCCACTCGCGTTTCGGGCCTGGCACTCGCCTGGGCGCGATCGAGTGCGTTCCGGGCTATCTGCGCCATGATCTGCGGGTGCTTCAGCACGAGGTCGCGGTCGAGCCGCACAAGACGTGAATCCCTGATGGCGGTGACAGTCTCGCTGCGCGGGGCCTCCCCCAGCACCGCGTACTCGCCGATGCTGGCTCCCCTGGCCACCTCCCCCGCAGGCAGTTCCGTGCCGCCCTCACCCAGAACCGTCAGTCTCAGCCTGCCGCTGACCAGCAGGTACATGCCGCCGGCCGGCTCGCCCTGGCGGTAAAGGGGTTCGCCCGCACCCAGCCGCACCCAGCTGACAGTCTCCTGCAGCTCGTGGACCTGGGCAGTATCGAGCTCCGGGAACCACTGCTTCAGCACGCTACTCAGCTGGATACGCTGAAGCCGTGGTTCCATCTGCCGGATGACCGCGTCGCGCAACTCCGGGCTGCTCGCGACCAGCCGGTCGAAATCGCTGCGTGACAGCCGGACCAGCTCCGCGTGGCTGCTCGCAACAACGGTCGCGGTGCGTTCCTGGCCGGCCACCAAAGCCATCTCACCCACGCTGGCACCGGGCAGCAACCTGTCTACCGCGACACCTCCGCCGTCCGCGGTATGCACCCTGACCTCGAGTTCCCCACTCAGCAGGATGAACAAAGCGTCACCGGCTTCGCCTTGGCGCACGAGCGTGGCGCCGGGGAGCAGCCGGACCAGGGCGAGCCCGGGTTCCAGTTGTTGAAGCAGCTCAGCGGGCAAGTCCCGGAACAGCGGGTTGCCTGCCAGGTGGGGGTGCAGCGGCTCAGCCATCAGTTGCTCTGCTGCGGGCTCCCACAGTAGTCGGCGACAGTTACCCCGCTGGCCGAGTAAGCGAATGTCGCGTGCAGCGGCACATCCAGCTGCCGGACACCCTGCTGCCGTATGTCCGCAAGCACAGGAGTTTCCATGCCATCCACGCGGGCATTCGTCGCACTGCATTCGGGCGGTGTCCGGCTCATGTCGATGGCGGTCAGTACGCTCAGGATCGGCGCCGCGAATGAGGTCCCGGCGTAGGCGATGGTCATGCCTCCTGAGGTTGCCAGCTGGAAGTTCGCTCCGGGCGCCATGACACTGCCGGTGTTGGCGAAACCGGAACGCTGGCGGAAGCTGCCGTGCTCGGCGTCCTGCGAGCTGACCGCAATTACGGTGGGTGCCGCTGCAGGGAGCAGCGGGAAGTCCGAGCCGAAATTGCCTGACGAGGCAACATGCACAATGGTGTCCGCGTAGGCGTTGGTGGCGGTGCAGTCGCCCGCCGTGTTGAACGGGCAGCGGAAGTACTCAAGCAGGTCGTCGTCCTGGGGAGCCGCTGTCACCAGTCCGGTCAGCTCGTCGACCTCGACCTGGTTGATGATGGCGAGTGCCTCCAGGTAGTCCTCGAACGTACGGATGCCGCTGGCTTCCAGGTCGGCAGTCACGGCGCAGGGCAGCATGACGAAGCTCATGTTCACCACGAAGCGCCGCGACGGCTGCTGGCTGACGGGCTGCGCGCCGAAAACCTGGCGGATGGCCCCGGCGATTCCTGCCGTGTCGCGGTCGTGGGTATTAACCAGCCGGAGCACGAAGGAACCCGCCTGCGGGGCCGTGGAGCGGGCGAGCACAACGGTGTGAATCTGGTGGTTGGGCTCGACGAAACGGGCAGTCTCCTGGTAGCCGCGGCCCGCGAACAGCTCCAGCGTGTGGTGCAGTACGAGTGCGCCATGCGTGATCTCTCCGGAGTCCGCAAGTTGCCTGAGCGTAGCGGCGTCCGCAGACCCGTCCAGCACGGCAGCAGGCAAGGTGTGGATGTCTTCCCCGAAGTCGTCGACCAGGATCATGGTGACATCCGGATGCTGCTGCGGTGCCAGCACGAAGTCCAGGTGGTCTGTCACCTGATCGACGTTGAGCAGAGTGCTCTCAAGGGCGGTCGCCGGCGCAAGCAGCAGGCCGCCGATGGCGCCCACGGCCTGAAGGCCCGCGCCCACGGCCTGCAGTCCCTGGCCCGGGGTGGTGAACTCGTTGGCGGGGCAGAAGCCCGTGCTGGTATCGAACCCCTCATCGTCTCCGCTGATCACCGAGGTCACGGGGGTGTAAGTGTCCAGATCGTCCCTGTCGGCAGGAGGAGCGACAGCCAGGGTTCTGAAGGCGGTGCTCGTGTTGCCGCTCAAGTCCTTAGCCACGACGCGTAACACGTGGGCTGCTCCGGAAGCAGGCGTAAAGGCCATGGTCCAGCGCTCCTGCTGCTGGGCGCCGAAGTTGATTCTGGCGGGTGCATCGTCTGCGGCCAGGCTGCTGCC